>NZ_LOKU01000002.1:0-222500 GCF_002211295.1 Rhizobium sp. N122
AGGCCTATGGCCGCGGCGTCAAACTGATCGGCGCCACCGCCCATTACGTCACCGCCGACCTCGACGAAGGCCCGATCATCGAGCAGGATACGGCTCGCATCACCCATGCCCAGTCGCCCGACGACTATGTCTCGATCGGCCGCGACGTCGAAAGCCAGGTGCTGGCCCGCGCCATCCACGCCCATATCCACCACCGCACCTTCATCAACGGCAATAGAACCGTGGTCTTCCCGGCCAGCCCGGGCAGCTACGCCTCCGAACGCATGGGTTGAGCGCGGTCGAGACCCACATCTCTTTTACAGGCAACGACAATCTCCCGTTGCCTGCCAGCAGCAAGTATTTGATTATCGCCAATAGGTAATCGAATCATGCTGCGGGAGGGGTGTCATGACCGACGAGGCGCTTGTTGATCGCATGACGCTGCCGCGTCCCGACGTCACCGTCGCGGACGCGGAAGAAATCCTTCTTGCCCATTACAGCCTGTCCGGCACCATAACCGAGCTCGGCAGTCAGCAGGATCGGAATTACCGCATCGACAGCGATCGCGGCCGCTACGTGCTGAAGATCTGCCATGCGGCCTACGAGACCCGCGAACTCGAAGCGCAGAATGCGGCGATCCATCACCTCAACAGCAAACAGGATGCGCCACGCGTTCCCAATGTGATCGCCACCAATGACGGGCGGGAGATCGTCGTGCTGACCGTGCGCGGGCAGGGCTGCCAGGTCCGGCTGCTGGAATATCTGGAAGGCCAGGGGCTGACGGAACTGACCTACCTGGCGCCGGCGTCCGTCGCCGCACTCGGCGCGCTCTGCGCTAGGCTGGCGCAGACGCTTGCCGATTTCAACCATCCCGGCCTCGACCGTAGCCTGCAATGGGATCTCCGGCGGGCCGGGCCGGTCGCCGTGCAGCTGCTTTCCGCCATCACCGACAGCGCCGCGCGCGACCGAATCGCCAAGACGATGGTAATGGCCGTTCGCCGCATCCAGCCCTTGGCGCCGTCGCTTCGGCTGCAGGCAGTGCATCACGACGTCACCGGCGACAATGTCGTCGGCCATCGCAGTGCCCATGGCCATATCATTCCCGACGGGGTGATCGATTTCGGCGACATCATTCGCGGCTGGCTGGTCGGCGACCTCGCCGTCACATGCGCCTCGCTGCTGCATCAGGCCGAGGGCGACCCTTTTCATATCCTGCCCGCCGTCACCGCCTATCAGGCGATCTATCCGCTGACGGACGAGGAGTTGAAGGCGCTCTGGCCATTGGTCGTCGCCCGCGCGGTCATTCTCGTCGCGAGCAGCGAGCAGCAGATTTCGATCGACCCCGATAATGAATATGTCCGCGGCAATCTCGATCGCGAGCGGGCGATCTTCGATACCGCGATGTCCGTTCCCTTCGAATTGATGGAAGCCGCAATCCTCAAAGCGGCCGGCGTGGATGTCGCCGCCCCGGAAACATCCGGATGGTTGCCGCTGCTGCCCGACATCGATCCCGCCGGGATCGCCTATGTCGACCTCGGGGTGCGAAGCCCGCATTTTTCCGCCGGCAACTGGCTGAATGCCGACATGGACTGGCGGCTGCTTGCCCGGGCTGCAACCGAAAACGGCACGGCAGCGACGCGTTATGGCGAATATCGGTTGTCCCGGGCGGGAACCGCCGGGAGACAGGCGACCTGCGCCCTGCATATCGATATATGCCTTGCCGCCGGCAGCGCGGTTGCCGCGCCCTTTGCCGGCCGCATCGGCTGGAAGGACCAGCATCTGACGCTGACCGGCGACGGCATGACCCTGCATCTCGACGGGCTCGACCTCTCGGTCGAGGACGGCGCCGAGATTGCCGGCGGCGAGCCGCTCGGCACGGTCGTCGGCGAGGCTTCATCGCTCGGTGGGCTGCGCGTCCAGCTTTGCACTGTCGCGGGGCTCGAGCCACCGCTCTTTGCCACGCCGCGCGAGACGGCAGCCTGGTCGGCGCTCTGCCCTTCGCCCTCGCTGCTTCTCGGCCCTGGAGCCGATGCGCCGAAACCTGAAACCGCCGCGCTGCTCGCCAGGCGGCAGGCGCATCTGGCAGGGGCTCAGAAGAATTATTACGCAGCGCCGCCGCAGATCGAGCGCGGCTGGAAGGAGCATCTGTTCGATGTCGAGGGCCGCGCCTATCTCGACATGGTCAACAATGTCTCCATTCTCGGCCACGGCCATCCCAAGCTTGCGGCGGCGATCAGCACCCAATGGCTGCTGCTCAACACCAATTCACGTTTTCACTATGCCGCGATCACGGAATTTTCCGAGCGGCTCGCGGCACTTTTACCGGATGGGCTCGACGCGGTCTTCCTGGTCAACAGCGGCTCGGAGGCGAACGATCTGGCGATCCGGCTGGCGCAGGCTCACAGCGGCGCGCGCAACATGCTCTGCCTGCTCGAAGCCTATCATGGCTGGTCGTCGGCAAGTGACGCGGTCTCCACCTCGATTGCCGACAATCCTGAGGCTCTGACCACCCGGCCGGACTGGGTGCATGCCGTCGTGTCGCCGAATACCTATCGCGGCGCATTCCGCGGCCCCGATACGGCGGCCGGTTATCTCGGCGCGATAACGCCGGTGCTGGAGGCGATCGACGCCGCCGGCGAGGGCCTTGCCGGCTTCATCTGCGAATCGGTCTACGGTAATGCCGGCGGCATTCCGCTGCCGGACGGGTATCTCACCCAGGTCTATGCGCAGGTGCGCGCCCGCGGCGGCCTCTGCATCGCCGACGAAGTGCAGGTCGGCTATTCCAGGCTCGGCCATTATTTCTGGGGCTTCGAGCAGCAAGGGGTCGTGCCCGACATCGTCACTATCGCCAAGGGCATGGGCAACGGCCATCCGCTCGGCGCCGTCATCACCACCCGGGAGATCGCTCGGTCGCTGGAGAAGGAGGGCACGTTCTTTTCCTCCACCGGCGGCAGCCCAGTCAGTTGCGTCGCCGGCTTGACGGTGCTCGACATCATGGCCGAGGAAAAGCTGCAGGAAAATGCGCGAGAGGTCGGCGACCATCTGAAGGCGCGGCTTGCCGCGCTGATCGACCGCCACCCGATCGCCGGCGCCGTGCACGGCATGGGCCTCTATCTCGGGCTCGAATTCGTCCGCGACAGAACGACGCTGGAACCGGCGACCGAGGAGACGGCGGCCATCTGCGAGCGGCTGCTGAGCCTCGGCGTCATCATGCAACCGACCGGCGATCACCAAAATGTTCTGAAAATCAAACCGCCGCTGTGCCTCAGCACCGAAAGCGCGGATTTCTTCGCGGACATGCTGGAAAAGGTGCTCGATGAAGGCTGGTGACAAGGGCTTGCGGCCTTAACCAAATCGTTCATTTCGAGGCATTTCGATTTTTAATGAAACGGCCCATTGCCTGAATCAGCGGGGCTTCCTATGTCTGCTGCGGCGATGGAAAGAGTTTCGATTCTGTCATGCGAAGTTTACGAAGAGCTGATATGTTTCTTTCCGTAAAGTTCGGCTGGTATGGAATGAATTTTTTCGGATCGTCGATATTTTGACACGTTTCGGAATATGTTTCTGACAGGCCGCAGGGTAATCTCTACCAAGTTGGTAGATTATCAAAAGCAGCCATCGCCGGGCCCGGGCTCTTCCGGGACCTCTCAAGTGCAACGCCAACGCAAGGAACGAGCATGATAGACATCGATATTCTCGCCGACCTTGGGCGATCTGTGCTTGGCAATGACCGTCCGGGCGCCCTCTCCCGCCCGAACTGTCGAATGTGACGTTCGTCCTCCTTTCAACGGTACCAGACAAGTCAATTCGCCATGGCTGCGCATATCGCGCGGCAGGAGTTCTATCTATGAAGAAGCAAGTTATCGAATATGCAGGCGTTCCCGTCGGGATCGTCATTCCCGATCAAGACCGGCTGAAGTTCATCGCCGTGAAATTTCATGTCCACGACCTCGACGAGCAGCGTTTCGGCTCGCCGGACGAGGTGCGGCTGGCCATCCACGACCTGATGACCCGCCGTCATCCAAAGCCGCTTCATGCCTGAGGGCATGAGGCCGGCAATAGCATTCACGGCTTTTCCCGATCTCCGACCGGTCCCGCCATTTGGGGCCGGTCTTGTTTTTTGAAGGCAATTGCAGTCCTATCAGCGCCCATCCGCATAAGGATCCGCCCTTGCCCGATCTTCTCAACCTGATCACCGACATCGAAGGCGTTTCCGTCGGCCACGCCACCGACCTTGCGCTCGGTTCCGGCGTCACAGTCATTGTCTTCGACGCGCCGGCCGTCGCCTCCGGCACGGTGCTCGGCGGCGCGCCGGGCGGGCGCGACACCGGCCTGCTGGACCCGTCGATGACCGTCAACGCCGTCGATGCCTTCGTGCTCTCCGGCGGCTCGGCTTTCGGGCTGGATGCCGCCGGCGGCGTGCAGGCGGGTTTGCGCGAACTCGGCCGCGGCTTCGCGGTCGGGCCGGTGCGCATACCGATCGTGCCGCAGGCGATCCTGATGGATCTGCTGAACGGCGGCGACAAGGATTGGGGCCTGCACTCGCCCTATCGCGACATGGGCTATGCGGCCTTGAAGGCGGCAGCCAAGGGCGCCTTCGCGCTCGGCACGACAGGTGCCGGCACGGGAGCGACGACGGCCACCTTCAAGGGTGGTCTCGGCTCGGCCAGCGCGGCCAGCAGCGCCGGGCATCGCGTCGCGGCCATCGTCGCGGTCAATGCGCTCGGCTCGGCAACGATCGGCGACGGGCCGCATTTCTGGGCAGCCCCCTTCGAGAGAGACGCGGAATTCGGCGGGCTCGGCATGCCTGCGATCGCGGATCACAGGATGCGGCTCAAGGGAATGAATACGCCGGCAACGACGATCGGTGCGGTGGTGACCGACGCGCAGCTGACAAAGGCCGAGGCGCACCGGCTGTCGCTCGCCGGCCATGACGGTCTTGCCCGGGCGCTGCTGCCGGCGCACCTGCCGCTCGACGGCGACACCGTTTTTGCCGCTTCGACGGCCAGGCATCGCCGAGACGACATGGCGAGCCTGATGGAGCTTTGCCATCTTGCCACCATCGTCATGGCGCGGGCGATCGCCCGCGGCGTCTACGCCGCCACCGCGCTGCCGGCCGAGGGCGCGCAAAAGGCGTGGCGTGACCGCTATCCTGACGGGCAATGATTGAATAGGGTCCAGCCCCGACAGAATGGCGGAGAGACGTGAATGCAGATCCGGGCGCTGATGTATTTCGACGAGCTGGTCAGGACCAATTCGATGCGCCAGGCGGCCGAAAACCTCAATGTCGCGCCGACGGCGATCAGCCGGCAGATCGAAAATCTCGAATCTCATTTCGGCGCACCGCTGGTCGAGCGCAGCTCCCGCGGCGTCAAGCTGACGGCTGCCGGTGAGCTGCTTGCCGCCCGCGCCGGCCGCACGCTACGCGAACTCGATCACGTCCAGCAACTGATCGAAGACCTGAAGGGCCTGCAACACGGCCATGTCAGCATCTATGCCAACGGCGCCACACTCACCAGTCTGCTGGCGCCGGTGCTTGCGGAATTCAGCCTGAAATATCCAAAGCTGCGCTTCACAGTGACGATCAGCAGCGCGCGGCAGGCCGTCGACGCCGTCAGCAGCGCCGCGGCGGATATCGCCGTGACGCTGTTTGCGCCGGTCATATCAGGCACCAAGGTCCGGCTGCGCTCCGAAATCGCCTATGATCTTATCGTCGCGCCGCAGCATCCGGCTGCTGCTCAGCCCGATATCCGCTTGAGGACACTTGCCGACTACCCGCTGGCGCTGCCGGAGCATTCTTTTGGTTTCCGTCAAGCCTTCGACGCGCTGATCGAAAAGGAGGGACTGGAGCTCGATCCCGTTTTCGTCACGAGTTCGATCGAGATGCTGAAGGAGCTTGTCCTCAGCGGGGCTGCCGCCACCTTACTGCCGGCGCTTGCCGTTCGCCGCGAGATCGAAGCTGGCCAGCTGCGCGCCATCCCGCTTGCCGGCGAGAGCATTCGCACCCATGTCGATCTCTGCGTCGCGCCCGACCGGCAGTTATCTTTTGCGGCGGCGACCTTGGTTGACTTCATCGAAAACTTCATGCGCGAACGCGCGGAGATCAAAGGCTGACGCTTGCATTTGCAGCGGATTTGCTGTGTAGCTGTTTTGGCTACACCGTTCGTTAAAAATCATCATAATGTGTGCACGGAGTAGGCCGCAGCCTATTGATGAAAGGCCTTCGCCCTAAGCGCGGCCGGACAGGGACACGATGATCAAGGTTTCTTTCGCGCCGTCGGCGCGCTTTACCCGGCAGATTTCCTTCAGGGCTGCGCTTACGGCGGGACTGATGATGGCGGCGATGGCGCCGGCCGAGGCGGCGAAGAGCAGCCTCACTCTCGGCATGAGCGTCGAGCCGACCGGCCTCGACCCGACGGTCGCGGCACCGGTGGCGATCGGCCAGGTGACCTGGCAAAACGTCTTCGAGGGCCTGGTGAGCATCGACCAGGCCGGCAAGGTCCAGCCGCAACTGGCGAAAAGCTGGGAGATTTCTCCCGATGGCCTGACCTATACG
This sequence comes from Rhizobium sp. N122, assembly GCF_002211295.1. Taxonomy (NCBI): domain Bacteria; kingdom Pseudomonadati; phylum Pseudomonadota; class Alphaproteobacteria; order Hyphomicrobiales; family Rhizobiaceae; genus Rhizobium; species Rhizobium sp. N122. The sequence goes on from NZ_LOKU01000002.1 coordinate 6,536, forward strand.
TTCAAGCTGCAGACCGGCGTCACATTCCATGACGGCGAGGCCTTCAATGCCGCCAGCGCCAAATTTTCGCTCGACCGCGCCCGCGGCGCCGATTCGGTCAATCCGCAGAAGCGCTTCTTCGCCTCGATCGCCTCGATCGATACGCCCGATGCCGAAACGCTGGTGCTGCATCTCTCGGCACCGACCGGCAGCCTGATCTATTGGCTCGGCTGGCCGGCTTCTGTGATGGTGGCGCCGAAGACGGCGGCCGGCGACAAGGTCACCCCGGTGGGCACCGGTCCCTTCAAATTTGTCGGCTGGGCGAAGGGCGACAAGGTCGAACTGGAAAAGAATGCCGACTACTGGAACAAGGCTGCGGCCGCCAAGCTCGACAAGGTGACCTTCCGCTTCATCGCCGATCCGCAGGCGCAGGCGGCTGCGCTGAAATCCGGCGATCTCGATGCCTTTCCGGAATTTGCAGCACCCGAATTAATGCGTTCCTTCGACGGCGATACCAGGCTCGTCACCCGGATCGGCAATACCGAACTCAAGGTCGTCGCCGGCATGAACAATGCCAGGAAGCCGTTCGACGACAAGCGGGTGCGCCAGGCGCTGATGATGGCGATCGACCGCAAAACGGTGATCGACGGCGCGTGGTCAGGCCTCGGCACGCCGATCGGCAGCCACTACACGCCGAACGATCCGGGTTATCAGGATATGACCGGCGTGCTTCCCTACGATGTCGGCAAGGCAAAGGCGCTGCTTACTGAGGCCGGCTATCCCAATGGCTTCACCTTCACGATCAAATCGCCGCAGATGGCCTATGCGCCGCGCAGCGCCGAGGTGATGCAGGCGATGTTTGCCGAAATCGGCGTGACGATGATTATCGAGCCGACCGAGTTTCCGGCGAAATGGATCCAGGACGTCATGAAGGACCGCAACTTCGACATGACGATCGTCGCCCATGCCGAGCCGCTCGACATCGACATCTATGGGCGCGATCCCTATTATTTTAACTATAAGAACCCCGTCTTCAACGCGCTGATGAAGAAGGTCCAGGAGACGACCGATCCCACCGCGCAGAATGCGATCTACGGCGAGGCGCAGAAGATCCTCGCCGAGGACGTGCCGGCGCTCTACCTCTTCGTCATGCCGAAACTCGGTGTGTGGGACAGGAAGCTGAAGGGGCTGTGGGAGAACGAGCCGATGCCGTCCAATGTATTGTCCGGGGTTTCGTGGGAGGAGTGAGGCGGCCCTGATGAGCAGGAGACCTTGGAAGGATCCGACATGTATTTGGCCGATATAGGACACAACCTTTCCTCTGTCTCGCCAAGTCAGTTTAACCCGGGCCGACATTGTTTGATTTCGCTAGCGGATGGCGCGCCTGGCGCCGGCGCCTCGGAGGTCTCCTTCCGCCCACCCCACCCTCCGTCATGCTCGGCCTTGAGCCGAGCATCCACGCGGCACCCATCAGCAGGCGCGGCATTGATCCTCGGCTCAAGGCCGAGGAGGACGGAGAGTAGGGTTGACCTTCTCGCCAAACCCACCGCCGGCGCATCGGAGAGCCGCCAAGCCACCTCTGCAGCGCGGCCCGCATGATCGCCCTGCTCGCCCGCCGCTTCGCCGGCCTCCTCGTCACCCTCCTCATCGTCTCGCTGCTGGTCTTCGCCATCATGGATCTCCTACCCGGCGATGCCGCCTCGATCATGCTCGGCACTTCGGCAAGCCCGGAGACCTTGGCGGCGCTGCGCCATGATCTCGGGCTCGATCAGCCGCTGATCCTGCGTTACGGGCGATGGCTGGCCGGCATATTTTCGGGCGATCTCGGCCAATCCTACACCTATGGCGTCCCGGTCGCCGGGTTGATCGTCGAGCGGCTGGCGGTGACGCTGCCGCTGGCGCTGATGGCGGTCGTGCTTTCGGTGGCGATCGCGCTGCCGCTCGGGGTGCTGGCCGCGTCACGCCGCGGCGGTCCCTTCGACGTCATCGCCACGCTGTTTTCGCAGATCAGCATTGCCGTGCCTGCCTTCTGGGTGGCGCTGCTGCTGATCATCCTGTTTTCGACGATGCTCGGGCTGATGCCCGCCGGCGGCTTTCCGGGCTGGAGTGCCGGCCTTCTGCCGGCGTTGCAGGCGCTCGTCATGCCGGCCGTCGCGCTGGCGATGCCGCAGGCCGGCGTGTTGACGCGGGTGGCGCGCTCGGCGGTGCTGGAGACCATGCATGAGGATTTTGCCCGTACTGCCGTCGCCAAAGGACTGTCTCGTAGGGCGGTGCTGTGGCGGCATATCGTGCCGAACGCGCTGATCCCGATCCTCGCCATGATCGGGCTGCAATTCACCTTTCTCGTCGCCGGCGCGGTGCTGGTGGAAAACGTCTTCAACCTGCCCGGCCTCGGGCGGCTGGCGCTGCAGGCGCTCGCCCAGCGCGACATCATCGTCATGCAGGATGTCGTGCTGTTCTTCGCCGCCCTCGTCATCATGGTGAATTTCATCGTCGATCTCTCTTATCTGGCGATCGATCCCAGGATGAGAAAGGCGGTTTGAGGCATGGCTCCCATCATCTCCAGCGCCACTGCCGGCCGCCGCACCCTCAAACTTGGCCGGCGAATTAACCTGATTTCCGGAGCCGCGATTATCGGCATGCTGGCCGCCGTTGGGCTGCTATCGCTCGTCTGGACGCCGCTGCCGCCGGCGAAAATGCAGATCATCCATAAGCTCCAGCCGCCGCTTGCCTTCGGCCTGCTCGGCACCGACCAGTTCGGCCGCGACGTGCTGTCGATGCTGATGGCGGGATGCTGGAATTCGCTGTCGATCGCCATCACCGCGGTTGCGGTCGGCGGGACGCTGGGCTCGATCGCCGGCATTTCTGCGGCAGCGATCCGCGGTCCTTTCGAAGCGCTGCTGATGCGCCTCTGCGACGTCATCTTCGCGCTGCCGCCGATCCTGTCGGCCATGGTGCTCGGCGCCTTTCTCGGGCCTGGGCGTTTCACGGCAATCACCGCGATCGCAGTCTTCATGATCCCGGTCTTTGCACGGGTGACGCTTGCGACCTCGCTGCAGGCCTGGAGCCGCGATTATGTGACGGCGGCGCGCGCACTCGGCAATACGCGCCTGAGCATTTCACTGCGCCATGTGCTGCCGAACATCATCAGCCAGATCATCGTGCATGGCGCCATTCAGCTGGGGCTGGCGATCCTGACCGAAGCCGGGCTCAGCTTCCTCGGGCTCGGCATGGCGCCGCCGGCGCCGAGCTGGGGACGGATGCTGGCCGAGGCGCAAACCTATCTGGCGCTTGCGCCCTGGCTGGCGATCCTGCCCGGCCTTGCCATTGCGCTCGCCGTCTTCGGTTTCAACATGCTTGGCGACGGCTTGCGCGATCTGCTCGACCCGCGCGAGGCGTGACCCTGATCAGCCGATCGGACGGCGGTAGTCGGTCGGCTGCTCGTAAAGCCAGCCGATGCGTTTGACGGCGGCCTCGAAATTCTCGCGCGCCACCGTCATGCTGTGGCCGTTGGCGTGCAGGATGGTTTCCGGATCCTCGAAGACGGCCACGTGGCCCTTCCAGAACACCAGGTCGCCGCGGCGGATTTCGGAACGGTCGATCGGCCGGCCGAGACCGGCTGCCTGCATGTCGGTATCGCGTGGCGCATCTCTGCCGGTCATCAGCATTGCCAGCTGGACAAGACCGGAGCAATCGATGCCAAGGCCGGAGCGTCCGCCCCAGAGATAGGGCGTCTCCAGGAAACGGGCTGCGATCTCGACGTAATCGGCGCCATCGAGCCCGCCGATCGGCTGGACGTGTTTGGCGAAGATCGCGGTTCCATCCTCCAGCACGACATAGCGATTGCCGCGCGCCTCCGCCTCGCCGGCGACATGGACGCGGCTTCCCATGGACAGGATCGCCCGGTGGGGTTTGCGCAGCTCCGGTTCCGGATAAAGGAAGGTGCGCTGGACGGTGACGACATGGGTCGGCGCCATCAAGCCTTGCGACAGGGCCTCTGCAGAGAGGTAACCGACATAGCCGTCCGAAGCAGCTTTCACCCAGCACCAGCCATCGGCGCGATCGAACACCGTCACGCCCTCGCCAAGCAGAAGCTCGGTGTCGATGCCACGCGCAAGGTCGGGCTCGGGGCGCAAGGCCGCGACCGGAATGACAATGCGAGCCGGGGCGCCTTCGACGAAGCGCAACGCCTCCACCTTGCCTTCAAGCCCCGCTTCGGCGAGGTCCGACCGATAGGCATGCAGGCGGCGGTCGAGCATCGTCATTGAGTTTCCTTTCAGATGGCCTTTCAAATGGCCTCTCAGAGCGGCAGCCGGCGGGCCTGATCACGGACGAGGTCGCCGAGCTTTTCCAGGTATAGCGCGCCGCCGACCGTGCGCTTGATGATCACGCTGCGCCGGTCGGCGTCGTCGCGCACACGATCGACCAGGCCCATCTCGCCCATCGTGTCCAAGGCGCGGGTAATGACCGGCTTGGTGACCTCAAGCGTCGCGGCAAGCCCGCGCACCGTATGCGGCGGCGGCACCAGATAAATATGCAGCAGGATCGCCATCTGGCGCAACGTCAAATCGCGGTCATCGTGGCGGACCTGATCGAGCGCCACGCCATGCCAGAGTCCCAGCGCCTGCGAGGCGGTCAGTTCGATCGGCACGGCCCCTCCGGAAAATCGTTACGCTAACGTTTCATTTTCCGGCAGTTGCCATGGACATGCAAGAGGCGGCAGGAATTGCCGCCCGGCAGGGTGAATAAAATTTTAACGATCGGCTGCGCGGGCAAGATGCGACCGCCCCTCAGCCCTCGTTTACACCGTCAGCGCAGGCTCTCACGGATATGATGGAAGAGCGCGCGGATTGCCTGCGCTTCACCGCCGCCCGGCGAATGCGGCCGCTCGGACTGGGCCCAGCCGTAAATGTCGAAATGCGCCCAACTCTTGGTCTTACCGATGAAACGCTTGAGGAAAAGGGCCGCGGTAATCGCTCCCGCCATGCCGCCGGCCGGCGCGTTGGTGAGATCGGCGAATTTGGCGCGGATATCCTTGTCGTAGCCGGAATAGAGGGGCAGCCGCCAGATCGGATCGTCGGTTTCCAGGCTCGCTTCGGTCAGGTCATGCGCCAGATTGGCGTCGTCGGTGAAGAAGGGCGGGAGATCGGGACCCAGCGCGACGCGGGCAGCGCCCGTCAGCGTCGCCATGTCGATCAGGAGATCGGGCTCTTCCTCGTCGGCATAGGCCAGCGCATCGGCAAGGATCAGACGGCCTTCGGCATCGGTATTGTCGATCTGGACGGTCAGACCCTTGCGGCTCTTATAGATGTCGCCGGGGCGGAAGGCATTGGAGGAGATCGCATTTTCGACGACCGGGACGATGACGCGCAGATCGACCTTCAGCTTGGCGTCCATGATCATCAGCGCGAGCCCCATGACATTCGCCGCGCCGCCCATATCCTTCTTCATCAGCAGCATGGAGGCGGCGGGCTTGATGTCGAGGCCGCCGGTATCGAAGCAGACGCCCTTGCCGACAAGGGTCACCTTGCGATGGCCCTTCTTGCCCCAGCGCAGTTCGAGAAGGCGCGGCGCATCGGCACTGGCGCGGCCGACGGTATGAACCAGCGGGAAATTCTGCTCGAGCAGATCGTCGCCCGTGATAACCGATACCTCTGCCTTGTAATGTGCAGCCAAACCACGGAACACGGTTTCGAGCTGGTTCGGTCCCATGTCGTTGGTCGGCGTATTGATGAGGTCGCGGGCGAGAAAGACGCCGGCGAGCTGGCGCTTGATGTCGGCACTGTCGGCATCGCGAGGGATCATCAGCGTCGCCGCCGGCGATTTTTCGGACTTGTAGCGGTCGAAACGATAGCTGCCGAGACCAAAGCCGAGCGCCAGACGATTTGCCGTCAGCGGTGCGGTTTCGATGTGCCAGTCGCCGGCGGGCAGCGTCCGGGCGAGCCTGCCGGTAATGTAAGGCTGCTCGGAGGGATTGGTGCCGAGGCCAAAAAGCGCGCCGCCGAGATGGCCTTCGGCCGTCGGGATCAGCAGCAGCGACCCGCTTTCGGCCTTGTAGCCCGCCCTCTGCGCCCAATCGAGCGCGATCGGATCGATCGTGCCGGTCTCGATATGGGCAGGGGTGACGGCAAAGATCGGCAGCGTCGAACCGCCCTTCGTGTTGAAAGGGGTCGGTCTCTCGATAAACTGATAGGGGGCCATGATTGTCCTTCGGCGGTCGTAAGGAATCACTCCTTAACGGTCTGTTAGGGTTAACAGACTATTGCTGGAGCGAAGATTGCGTCAAACCTTTCCCTGTTCCGCTTCGAGGTCAGGCGCCGATTTCGGAATCCAGGGAACGCATCATGCCGGCCTCGCTCACCACCACATTCACCCATCGTCTCCTGCGGGGCGTTGCCGCATCGCTGCTCGTCCTGGCACTTGCCGGCTGCTCGACGACCAAGGATCGGATGACCACAGGCTCGGTGCCGAAGCTTACCAAGCCGGTCGAAGAGATGGACGCGACCGAGCTGCGGTCGGCAACCGACCGCCTCGGTCAGGCCTATGAAAAGAACCCGCGCGATCCGGTCACCGGCGTCAGCTATGCCAATCTGCTGCGCATGAACGGCCGTGATGCGCAGGCGCTCGCCGTCATGCAGCAGGTGGCGATCAGCAATCCCGCCGACCGCAATGTGCTGGCCGCCTACGGCAAGGCGCAGGCGGCGGCCGGCCAGTTCCAGCAGGCGCTCGACACGATCGGCCGCGCCCAGACACCGGATCGTCCGGACTGGAAGCTGATTTCGGCCGAAGGCGCGATCCTCGACCAGATGGGCCGGGCAAGCGATGCCCGGCAGCGCTACCGCGACGCACTCGACATCCAGCCGAACGAGCCCTCGATCCTTTCCAATCTCGGCATGTCCTATGTGCTGACCGGCGATCTGCGCACCGCCGAAACCTATCTGCGCTCGGCCGCCGGCCAACCGTCAGCCGACAGCCGCGTCAGGCAGAACCTTGCGCTCGTCGTCGGCCTGCAGGGACGTTTCCCGGAGGCCGAGCAGATCGCGCGGCGCGAACTTTCGCCGCAGCAGGCCGATGCCAATGTCGCCTATCTCCGCGGCATGCTCTCGCAGCAGAACTCCTGGCAGAAGCTTGCCGCCAAGGACAAGACGCCGGGCGCCGCAGACGCCGGCAACACCAACTGACGATGCTTTAGCGGGCGCTCAGGGCTGAAAGTATAAGACGAAGTCCGAGGCCGCCCATGACCGCACCGGCGGCCCGGTCGATCCAGCTCTTCGCCGCGAGGTAGAGCCGCCGCGGATGGCGGGCCGAAAAGGCCAGCGCCACGATCGAATACCACCCCGCCTCCACCGCAAAGACGCCGAACGGCAGCGCGACCATCAGACCGAGCGGCACCGTCCTCGGCAGAAGCGCGGCAAAGAGGCTGGCATAGACGATGATCGTCTTCGGGTTGCTGAGCTGGGTCAAAAGCGCGGTCGTGAAGCTCAGCCTCGGTGCGCGATGGCCATCGCCGGCTTCGGAAACTTCCAGCGGCTGCGCAGCGCCTCTCCAGATATTAACGGCGATATAGACGAGGTAGGCGCCGCCGGCGACCTTGAGCAGGATATAGAGCCATTCGAACTGCGACAGCAGCGCCGTCAGACCGGCGAGCGCCAGCACGGCAAAAAACACGCCGCCGGCGCCCATGCCGAGTGCGGCGGCAAGACCGTCCAGCCGTGACCGCGAAATGGCAATCCTGGAGACGACGACGAAGCTCGGGCCGGGGCTCATCGCGCCGACCGCCAGAGCTGCCATGATACTGATGAAAACGCCTGCGGAAGACATTCCGGACCCCTCGTGAGGGATCGAAGACTACTGCATTATTCCTCAAATCGGAACCGGTTTAGACGGCGGCAAGCCTCAGAACTTGTCCGACACCTGGATGCCGGCCGGGCCGAGAATGACGGCGATCAGCACCGGCAGGAAGAACAGGATCATCGGCACCGTCAGTTTCGGCGGCAGGGCGGCCGCCTTCTTTTCCGCCTCGTTCATGCGCTCGTCGCGCCCTTCCTGAGCGAGGACACGCAGCGCCTGCGCCACCGGCGTACCGTAGCGATCGGCCTGGATCAGCGCCTGGGTGACCGAGCGCACCAGTTCAATCTGGGTGCGCGTGGCAAGATTTTCGAGCGCCACGCGGCGATCCGGCAGGAAGGAGAGTTCGGCCGTGGTCAGCACCATCTCTTCGGCGAGCGCCGGCGACTGCTCGCCGAGTTCTTCCGACACACGACGCATCGCCGCCTCGATCGAAATGCCGGATTCGACGCAGATCAGCATGAGATCGAGCGCATCCGGCCAGGCACGCTTGATCGAGTGCTGACGCTTGCCCATACGGTTCGAGATATAGATGTTCGGCGAGTAGAAGCCGAGATAGCCGATGCCGATAACGGCAAAGACGCGGATGGGCGTGCCCCTGTCGGCGAGATTGCCGAGGCCGAAGACCCAGAAGGTGGCAAGCGCCAGGAAAAGGAAGGGCAGCAGAAAACGCGCCACCAGGAAAGTATTCAGCGCGTTCTCCGAGCGAAACCCAGCGGCACGCAGCTTGTTGACCGTATTCTCGTCGACGAGCGCCTTGCGCAGGTTGAAGCGCTCGACGATCTGGCGGACCGAGCGATTGTTCTGGTTCCTGAGCGATGCCTTGCCGGCGCCGGTTTCGGTGTTCATGCGGGCGCGTTCGCGCGCGCGGATCTGCTCGCGCTCGGTCGAAACGGCTTTCATACGCTTGTTGAGATCGCCCCGTTCGAAGAAGGGGACGGCGATCGTATAAAACGTGGCGAAGACCGCGATCGCCACGAGGAGCGCGATCAGCATGCTTGGATTGGTCAGGGTTGCGGCAAGGTCCTGCGACATGGTGCGTCCTTCCGGCTAAATGTCAAAATTGACCATGTTGCGCATGACGAAGATGCCGATCGACATCCAGATCGCCGAGATACCCATGATGAGGTGTCCGCGCGGATCGGTGAAAAGGATCATCATGTAGCTTGGCGACGTCAGATAGACGAGGGTCGCGACGATGAAGGGCAGCGCACCGATGATGACCGCCGACGCCTTGGCTTCCATCGAAAGCGCCGAGACCTTGGCCTTCATCTTCCGGCGCTCGCGCAGCACCTTGGAGAGGTTGCCGATCGCTTCCGACAAATTGCCGCCGGCCTGTGACTGGATGGCGATGACGATGGCGAAGAAGTTGACTTCCTGGAGCGGCATATGGAGCGTCATGCGGGCGCAGGCGTCGGGAATGCTGAGGCCGACCTGCTGTGCCTCGATCACCCGCCGGAACTCGCTCTTGACCGGCTCTGTGCCTTCGGTGGCGATGAGGCGGATCGCATCGTTGAGCGGCAGGCCCGATTTGATCGAGCGGGTGATGACGTCAAGCGCATTGGGGAGCTCGTTGAGGAACTTGTTCTGGCGGCGCTTGATCAGGAAACCGACGATCCAGCGCGGCAGGCCGAGACCGGCGACGACGGCAATACCGATCATCACCATCGGCGACATGCCGATGATGAAAGCCATGAGCAGCAGCACGCAGGCGAAGAAGGCACTGATCAGATAGAATCTCCCGACCGTGACCGCCAAACCGGCCTGCACCAGCCGGGATTTCATCGACAGGGTCTTCTTGGTCTTTTCGTGCTGGCGCTTTTCCAGATCCTTGAGATTGTCCTGCACCGATTTCCGGCGCTTCGACATTTCCTGCACCCGGTCTCGGGCAGCCTTGACCTTCACCCGGTCGCTTTCGGCCGATTTGACGCGGTCGATGCGGCTTGCCGATTTCTTGTCGGCCTCGATCCGAGAATACATCAGCGCATAGGCGACCGCCGCCGCGGCGACGGCGGCGAGGACGACAATTGCCAGCACTATCGGATCGAACCCGAACATCTCGCCTAATCCTTCGTTTTCGCTTCCATCGCGTCGAGGGCGGCGGCAAGACGCTTTTCCTCGTTGAAGTAGCGGGCGCGATCCCAGAAATGCGGCTTGCCGACGCCGGTCGACATATGCCGACCGATCAGGCGGCCGCCGGCATCCTCGCCTTCGATCTCGTAACGCATCAGGTCCTGGGTGATGATGACGTCGCCTTCCATGCCGATCACCTCGGTGATCTGAGTGATGCGGCGCGAACCGTCGCGAAGGCGCGCCGCCTGGACGATCACATCAACCGAGCTGGAGATGATCTCGCGCACCGTCTTTGCCGGCAGGGTGAAGCCGCCCATGGCAATCATCGATTCGATACGGCTCAGGCATTCGCGCGGCGTGTTGGCGTGGATGGTGCCCATCGAGCCGTCGTGACCGGTATTCATCGCCTGCAGCAGGTCGAAAACTTCAGGTCCGCGCACTTCGCCGACGATGATGCGCTCGGGGCGCATACGCAGGCAGTTCTTGACGAGATCGCGCATGGTAATCTCGCCCTCGCCTTCGATATTCGGCGGGCGTGTTTCCAAGCGTACGACATGCGGCTGCTGCAGCTGCAGTTCTGCCGTATCCTCGCAGGTGATCACGCGTTCGTCCCTGTCGATATAGTTTGTGAGGCAGTTCAGCAGCGTCGTCTTGCCCGAGCCGGTGCCGCCCGAAATGACGACATTGCAGCGCACGCGGCCGATGATCTGCAGCACGGTCGCACCTTCTGCCGTGATCGCGCCGAAACGGACGAGCTGATCAAGCGTCAGCTTGTCCTTCTTGAATTTGCGGATGGTGAGTGCCGGCCCGTCGATCGACAGCGGCGGCGCGATGACGTTGACGCGCGAGCCATCCGGCAGGCGGGCGTCGCAGATCGGGCTCGATTCGTCGACGCGGCGGCCGACCTGGCTGACGATGCGCTGGCAGATCGAGAGAAGCTGCGCATTGTCGCGGAAGCGGATCTCCGATTCGATCGTCTTGCCGCCGACTTCGATGAACGTCTGGCCGGCGCCGTTGACCATGATGTCGGCGATATCGTCGCGCGCCAGCAACGGCTCCAGCGGACCGTAGCCGAGCACATCGTTGCAGATATCCTCGAGCAGTTCTTCCTGCTCGGAGATCGACATCGCAAAGTTCTTGATGGTGATGATGTCGTTGACGATGTCGCGGATTTCCTCGCGCGCGCTTTCGCCGTCTAGCTTGGAAAGCTGGGAGAGATCGATCGTATCGATCAGCGCGGAAAAGACCTGCGCCTTGGTGTCGTAATATTCGTCGGTGCGAACAGGGCGCTTGCGCTGCGGCGTCTGCATCGGCGGTGGCGTCACCTGCTGGCGTGCGGGCTCACGCGAGGGTTCGACCAGAATGGAGGGAGCAGCGGCCGCAGGGGCGGCAGCCGGAGCCGGCGGCGGGGGAGCAATTGCCCCTCCGACCTTTCCGGAACCTTCATTTCCGCGTTTTCCAAACATGCCGCTTAATCCAATCTGCTTGTTCTGCTTGCTATTTACGCTTCAGGAGGCCCAGCAGGCCGCCCTTCTTCGCCTTCCTTATCGCGACACGGCCGGTGACGACGTGCGATATCTGCGAAAAGGTCTCCGCCGTCGGCGATTTCGGGTCGACCTCCGAGATCATCCGGCCGCTATTGGCAGCGTTGCCGAAAAGATTGATGTCGAAGGGGATGATCGCGATAGGATCGATCTCCAGCGGCTCGCAGAAATCCGACGGTGAAATCTCCGGGCGTTTCGGCATGCCGACCTGGTTGAGGACGAGATGCGGCGGCTTGTCGTTCGGCCGCATCTTGCGCAACGCATCCAGCATGTTCTTGGCATTGCGCAGATTGGCGAGATCGGGAACCGCGGTGATGACCACTTCGTCGACGCTCGACAGCACCGAGCGTGTCCATTCCGACCATGCATGCGGAACGTCGAGCACGGTGACGGGCGCGCTGCGCTGCAGGACATCGAGCACCGGCTGGAAAGCATGGCCGTCGAAATCATAGGCGCGGTCGAGCAGCGAGGGTGCCGCCAGCAGGGAGAGATGCGCAGAGCATTTCGTCAGCAGACGGTCGAGGAAGACCTCGTCGAGACGATCGGGCGCGAAGACCGCTTCGGCGATGCCGAGCGCCGGATCCTGATCGAAGTCGATGTTCGCCGTGCCATAGGGCAGGTCGAGATCCGCCAGGATCGTCTCGGTGGAGAAGAGGTTGGAAATGCCGAAGGCGCAATTATGCGCGATGGTCGAAGCGCCAGTGCCGCCTTTCGAGCCGATAAAGGCGATGCTGCGGCCGAGCGGCTCGGCTTCGGGATCGACGAAGATCGAAGCCATCGACGCCAGAATATCGGGCATCGCGACGGGCTGGACCATATATTCGGAAATACCGTTGCGGATGAGTTCGCGATAGAGCCCGATATCATTGTAATAGCCGACGATCACCACCTTGGTCGTCGGATCGCAGACGGCGGCGAGCGGCGCCAGTTCACCGAGCAGGCTCCCGGAATTCGCTTTGGTCTCCAGGATGATCAGGTTCGGCGTCGGGGCGCCTGAGAACATATTGGCGGCAGCGGCGATGCCGCCGCTGGTGATGCGCATACTGACCTTCGCCATACGCCGGTCATTGGCGCAGCGTTCCATGACCTGCTGCAGCGCTTCGCTCTCGCAAAAGGCATGCACGGAAATGCGCGGCAGCGGCCGCATATTTTCCAGATCCGCCATGCGCACTGCCTCTTCGGCGTGGCGAAGCTCGCTCGGATTTTTGATTTCGTATTCGATCGCGCTCATCGTCCCGTTCCGTCTCAGAAGCTGCTGTCGCTGCCGGCGACCTCTTCGATCGTCGATGTCGTCGTGCGGTATTCCTGAATCGCATTGTTGCGCCGTTGCGCGTCGATCGGGGTCATGCCACGCGGCGCCACCAGATCTTCCGGATTGGCAATCTGGGCCGCGAGGTTGTTCTGCGAGGCGCAGCCGAAATTATAGTAATTCTGGTTGGTGAAATCGTTCGAGATGTCCTTCGGCCACTGGCCGCACTGCGTGGTCACCGCGGTGGTGCCGGTAAAGCTCAGCCGGATCGGCGCCGCGTCGCCGGGGCCGACCGCGGCATAGGAGGTGTTGACGATTTTCGAGCTTGCAATTCCCCTCCTCGCCAGCTCGGCCCGGACCTGATTGCGCAGCTGATAGGCGGCGGCCGAATTCGGCGAACCCTGCGGCGACAGCACGTAAACCGGACCCGAGGCGCGGGCCATGTAGTTTGCGGCAAAGCCGCGGATGAGGTCGCGTTGGGCGCTGGTCAGGCGGCGATCGGTGGAAGCCACCGGTATGTCGACCGTCTGTTCCGCTTCGGTCACGATGATCGGGTGGCGGGCACGATAGTCGTCGGGAATGCCGCCTGTTGTCAGCTGGTCGTGCGGACCGGCGCATCCGGAAAGGATCACCGCCGAGAAGCCGGCTGCGGCCAGCAGCGCCTTCGAGAGTCCGAGGCGGGGTGTCGTCGAATTGATATGGGTCATCGCCTGATCTCTGTTCTCTTCCATTGCTGCCGACCGTGCCCCGCTCATTTGTAGATGAACCCGATCGAGCCGTGGAACTGCGCATCGGCCACGGGCGCCTCGCGGCGGCCATAGACCTTGTTGACACGGTTGAGGAAGAAGGTCGCACCGTCGTTTTCGGGGCTGAAATTATCGTCCGGCCGGTTGAGCTGATTGCGCGCCACCGGGCGCACCAGATAGGGCGTCGCGATGATGACGAGCTCGGTTTCCTGACGCTCGAAACCCTTCTGGCGGAAGAGCGTGCCGAGCAGCGGTATTTTCGAAACACCGGGTGTGCCGCCCATCGTCTGCGAGACGTTGTCGCGGATCAGGCCGGCCAGCGCGATTGAGCCGCCCGAGGGCAGTTCCACCGAGGTTTCCGCCGAACGGCGCTGATAGGTGGCGTTGCCGCTGCCGGCGACCGGTTCGGAGACATTGGTCTTGATCTCAAGGCTGATGCGTCCCGATGAGAGCACGACCGGCTTGAAGGCGAGGTTGATACCGTAATTGAACGGCACGACGGTGACGTTGCCGTCGTTGTCGGTCGTCGAATACAGCTGTTGCCCGCCGGAATTGAAGGTCGCGGCCTGGCCCGATATCGCCGTCAGCGTCGGCTCGGCAAGCGTCTTGACGACCTTGGCCTGCTCCAGCGCGTTGAGGTAGGTCGAAATGTCGTATTTGCCGATCGAGCTCTTGAAAAGCGCCGCCAGCCCGCCGCCAACCGTCGAAGCGGCGCTGTCGGCGCTGGGGGTCCCGAGTTGGGCAACCGTCATGCCGGAAGAATTGGAAACCAGATTGTCGAAGCCGAGCTGTTTCAGCACTTCTCGACGGACTTCGGCGATCGTCACCTTGAGGGTAACCTGGTCCTCGCCCTCGATCTGCAGCAGGTTGACGACCTGCGACGACTGACGGCCTTCGGCAAAGAGCGCCACCGAGCTGTCGCCGCCGGTGCCGGATGCCGTTTCGGTTCTGGTCGTCGCTTCACCGCCCTTCAGGAACACCTGCGCCAGATCGGCCGCCTGCGTGGCATCCTGCGGCGTGCGCACGGTGCCGGTCAGCACGATGTTGTCGGAGACGATTTCGACGTTGATGTTGGAGTCTGGAATAAAGCGGCGGAGATTGACTTCAAGGCCGGACACGTCGCGCTCTATCTCGATGTCGAGATTGACGATCTCCTGCCCGCCGGCGCCGAAAACGAAAATATTCGTCTGGCCGACCTTCTTTCCGAACAGGTAGATGCGCCGCGAAGTGCGGGTGACGGCATCGGCCATAGTCGGATCGGAGACGAGGATATCATGTGCATCCTCGGGCAGATCGACGACGACCGCCTTGTTCAGCCCGAGCTTCAGCCGACGGTGGGCATCGCGGCCAGTCTGCGAGATGCGGACCAGGTTTTCAGAATCGGCACGCGCCTCGCCTGACCCGAGAAGCGGCGCGAAAAAGGCCGGCGCAATACCGGAGACGCCGACTGCCAGCGAGAGGCAACCTTTCAGGAGAAGCCCGGCGCGCCGCTTTGAATTGCCCATTTGCACGTCCTCTTACTCCGCTTTCGGCGCTGCGCCGGCATCGGTAACGATGGCGCCCGATTTGATGACCTGGATGATCGCACTGCCGTTGTCGCCGCTCAGCAGATAGTCGGCCGCGCTGGTATCCTGCTCTTGCGCGTCGGCAACCGAACGCAGCGCCAGCGACAGCCGGTCCGCCATCTGCTGGGCGACGGCGAGGACCTTCGTCTGATCCGGCGTCAACTCGAGCGTGGCGGTCGTTCCCACAACCGATTTCGAGCCGTCATCCTTTTCCTGGATCTGCTGATCGATGGCGAGGACGCGGACATTGCTCAGCACCGTTTCGGTGATGAGCTTGTTGGCCTCGGTGCCCTTGCGGACCATGATGACATCGACGCGGTCGTTCGGCAGGATGAAACCGCCGGCGCCTGTCGCCACCGATATCTCGGTCGCGACGGCGCGCTTGCCGGCCGGCAAGAGCGAGGAAAGGATGCGGCTGTTGGAATCGGCGACCTTTTCCGGCCGGATCGGTTCACCTTCGAAGATCGGCAGGCGCACGACGGCACCCTGCAGATCCTTGATCGCGTCCGGCTTGTCGGCTTCGGTGATCAGGCCCGGGACGACGCCGCCCTGCGGCCAGGGCATCCAATGAACCGTCTGGTCGCTTAGCCTTTCGCCGACCGCCAGATTGCCGGTGGAGACGAGGACGTTGACGGTCGGTTCCTTCTCGATCACCGACTGAACCTGGGTGACGACACCGCCACTACCCGCCATTTGCATCGCCAGGAAGCCGGCGAGACCGGCTGCCACCAGGGCGACAGCTAGGATTATAAGGCGGGCGGGTTTCATCGATCATTCCTCAGGGCACGATATGTTCGCCCTGCAGAATGCTCAGCAATTGGTATAATTATGGTTAATGGAACGCTTACATTTTAAGTTAACAGGCATTTAAAATGCCGTTATTTCAGGCTTTCCAATGCGGCGAGGAAGAGTGGCGAGGAAGGGAAGGCCATGAATCCGCCAATCGCGATGGCGATGCCATAGGGGATTTTCTTGGCGAGCAGGACCGAATTCGGCACCGGCAGGCCAATGGCGAGGATCGTGTTCGATTGCGCTCTCACCAGCAGGATCAGCAAGGTGATCAAGCCGCCGATCACGGCAACATCGGTCATCAGGAAAAGAAGGGATTCGTTCAAGCCGAACCAGAGCGCGGTGGCGCTCAACAGCTTGGCGTCGCCGCCGCCCATCACATTGAAGGCAAAAAGAGCGAAGCAGGCGGTAAAGACGATGGCGCCGGCGGCAAGATGCATGCCGATCGCCTGCAAGCCAAGGCCAGACAGCGGCGCGAGAACGAAAAAGGAGGCGATGAGGATCAGGGAAACGCGGTTCGGGATCGTCATGGTGAACAGATCCGAGAAGGCGGCCATGGCCAGACAGAGGGGCAGTATCACGAAGACTGCAGCTGCGATCATGCGTATACCCGATCCTGATTTGATGCGAAAAGGCTCACGGCCGTTCAGCCTGTGAGCCCGCTCGATAGTTCGGCCAAATCAATGGCCGGTATTATGCGGATGCCGTCGGACGGCAGCTATGATTAGCCGCCGCTTGCGGTCTGAGCGCCATCCATCTTGGTGCTCAAGCCGTTAAACGTGTTGCCGATCTTGCCGCCGAGGGCCGTTGCGCCGGTGATGAGCGCTACGGAAATGAGAGCGGCGATCAGGCCGTATTCGATTGCGGTCGCGCCGGATTCGTCCTTCAGAAAACGGCTAAAAAGCTTGGTCATGGTAACTCCTAACTCCAGTTGATGTTCAGCACGTCCGCCAACTGTTGCCGTTGATCGGATGACTGCAACCTAGCGAATGGGCGTTTCCATCGGCTTAAGGAAAAGAGTTAACCAGGTGTGAACGAGACAACATGCCTTTGTAGAGTAAGTATTTTCTTGCAGGCTTACCTCAATATTTAACAATATTCCCGCTATTTCACCTGCATTCATCCGGAAATAGCACAGGCTCGACTTCCAACCGCCGCGAGCATCTCCCGACGCCGCGCCAAATTGGGTCATCACGCTTCATTCCGGCACAAGGCAACCAGCTTAAGGCTTCGTTCACCAATTTTTTCCATTCTATGGCGATATTGCGCTGTGATCGTGAAAGAGGACCAAATGTCATCGAGCGGCAAAACCATATTCTTTGCCGGCATGATCGCCGTTTTCGGTGTTACGGGAATTTCCGCGGCCGCAGACGATGACATGCTGCGTGTCTATATGGATCACGCGCGCGTGTTGAAGCTCGACCGCCCCGTCAGCAAGGTCATCGTCGGCAACGCCAAGGTTGCCGATGCGACCGTCGCCGACGCCAAGACGATCGTGCTGACAGGACGCAGTTTCGGCACCACCAATCTGGTACTGCTCGATGCCGATGGCAATGCCATTCTCGACGAGCGTATTCTGGTGTCGATCGATGAGGGCAATACGGTGCGCGTTTACCGGCAGACCGAACGCTCCGTGCTGTCCTGCACGCCGAACTGCGAGCAGCACGCCCAGCAGGCGGCCGGCGCCACCTCTCCCTGATCGGCTTCCTTCACTTCTTCGGCCATTCGTTAAAATCGTCGCGTCAGACTGAAACGGAAAATCAACGAACGGACCCTAGTGTGGCGAACAGAGAATGTCGCTCGGGTCCAGGCAATGACGGCAATTGATCAGAAGACGGAAAAGGCGCACTCCCCAGCGCCGTTCCGATTCTTGCGGTTTCGCGCTCTCGCCCGCTCACGCGAAGGGGCTGCGGCAATCGAATTCGCCTTGCTCGCCATTCCCTATTTCCTGGTGATCTTCGCCATCCTCGAAACCTTCGTCGCCTTTGCCGCCGAGGAACTCGTTTCCAACGCCGTCGATACGATGAGCCGCAAGATGCGAACCGGGCAAATCACCTATAATCTCGGCCGCACGACCGATATGAACAAGACGCAGTTCCGTCAGGCTTTCTGCGATGAAATCTCGATTCTGATCCGCTGCTCGACGAGCGAAGTGGCGACGCCGAGCAAGCTCTACGTGGATGTGCAGACGTTCAGCACCTTCTCGGCCATTCCGACGACGATTCCCAAGCTTTCCACCGCCAAATATGCCGACATCAATACGGCAGCCTTCAAATATACGCCGGGCGGCGCCGGCACCATCAACATGGTTCGCGCCTACTACCGCTGGGAAATCATCACGGATCTGGTCCGGCCTTACATCACGACGATACGGCCTTCCGATGGTTCGATGCCGAATTATTATCTGATCGTCGCAACCGCGGCCTTCCAGAACGAGCAGTATCCATAATGGCGCTTCGCAACCCGTTCACCAGGCTGGTATTGGCGGCGCGACGGCTGGCCCGAGACCGCAAGGGCGCCGGAGCGATCGAATTCGCGATCCTCTTCCCCGTGCTCGTCATGCTCTATATCGGCGCTTTCGAGATCACAATCGGCCTCAGCGTCAGCAAGCGGGTGACACGCGCCGCAGGAACGGTGGCCGACCTAGTCACCCAGCAGCAATCCGTCACGAAGAGCGCGCTCGCGCAGATGCCGTCGGTCGCAAACTCGATCTTCGTGCCCTATAACTCGACGTCGCTTACATTGAAGATCACCGGGATCACGGTCGACGCCGGCGCCAATGCGAAGGTGCTCTGGTCCTGGGCGCAGGATGGCACGGCGCCCTATGCCAAGAATACCGCAGTGTCCAACGTGCCGTCCGATATGAAGACGGCGAACAGCTTCCTGGTTCGCACCGAACTCAGCATCCCCTATACGATGTTCCTGTTTGCCCCGAACTTCATGCCGGACGGCATGCGCACGATCACCATCAGCCGCAGCTATTTCTACCGCCAGCGGCAAGGCGACTCGATACCCTGCGGCGACTGCTGACGCCACTTTTGCCTCACCCCGAATTTGCCAAGCCGGCCGCAGCATTATATGGCTGAACCTCTGCCGCCTCTGACATTTCCAGGGCCGGCGATCGGCTCTCTCGGGTGTAAAATGGCGCGTGCCTTTCTTTTCGTTCTGGATTCCTTCGGCGTCGGCGGCGCGCCGGATGCGGCGGCCTATGGCGACGAGGGCGCCGATACGCTCGGCCATATTGCCGAGTTCTGCGCCGCCGGCGCGGGAGACCGCGCCGGATTGCGCAGCGGGCCGCTTTCCCTGCCCAACCTATCGGAACTCGGGCTGATGCAGATTGCCCGCTCCGCCTCCGGACGGTTTCCGGCCGGCATGCCGATCCCGGAAAAGGTCTACGGCATTTACGGCGCCGCTACCGAAATCTCCCGCGGCAAGGATACGCCATCAGGCCATTGGGAAATCGCGGGAACACCCGTCAGTTTCGATTGGGGTTATTTCCCGACGGAGGGCGACGCCTTTCCCGCGGAGCTCATCGAGGCACTCTGCAAGGAGACAGGCGTGCCGGGCATTCTCGGCAACTGCCATGCTTCCGGAACGGAGATCGTCGCCCGGCTCGGCGAGGAGCATATCCGCACCGGCAAGCCGATCTGCTACACTTCCTCGGATTCAGTCTTCCAGGTGGCGGCGCATGAGCTGCATTTCGGCCTCGATCGCCTGCTCGCCTTCTGCGGCACTGCCCGCGGACTGCTCGATCCCTATAATATCGGCCGCGTCATCGCCCGGCCCTTCGTCGGTCACTCCAGCCCTACCTTCCAGCGCACCGGAAACCGGCGCGACTTCTCGGTGCTGCCGCCGGAGCCGACGCTGCTCGACCGGCTGATCGAACATGGCCGGCAGGTGCACGCCGTGGGAAAGATCGGCGACATCTTCGCGCATCAAGGGATTTCGCGCCTCATCAAGGCGAACGGCAACGAGGCGCTGATGGATGCGTCGCTTGCCGCCATCGACGAGGCCGACGACGGCGATCTCGTGTTCACCAATTTTGTCGATTTCGACATGATGTACGGCCATCGCCGCGATGTGCCGGGTTATGCCGCGGCGCTCGAAGCCTTCGATGCACGCTTGGCCGAAGTCCATAAGAAATTGAAGCCGGGCGATCTCGTCGTGCTGACCGCCGACCACGGCTGCGACCCGACCTGGCGCGGCACGGACCATACGCGCGAGCGGGTGCCCGTCATCGCCTACGGCCCCGGCATCCGGTCGCGTTCGATCGGCGTGCGCCGCAGCTATGCCGATATTGGTGAAAGCATCGCGCGCCATCTCGGCATCCCGGCCGGACCGCATGGAAGGAATTTTCTGTGACATCGCATTTGAAGAAGGTCGAGCTGCACTGCCATCTGGAGGGTGCAGCACCTCCTGAACTGACCGAAGCGCAGGCACGCAAATACGGTGTCGATATCAGCGGCGAGCTGCGCAGCGGAGCCTACGTCTGGCATGATTTCGCAAGCTTCCTCGAATGTTATGACAAGGTTTCCGAGGTCTACAGGACCGAGGAGGACTATGCGCTCCTGACTGAAACCTATCTCGACGAACTCGCCGGTATCCATACGATCTACAGCGAACTGATCGTTTCTCCCGACCACGGCAAACGCATCGGTCTCGGCGCCGACGCCTATATATCAGGTGTCTGCGAAGGCATCCGGCGGGCCAGGGAAAAGAGCGGCATCGAGGCGCGGCTGATCGTCACCGGCGAGCGGCATTTCGGCCCGGAGAGCGTGATCGGTGCTGCCGAATATGCGGCAAAAGCCGGCAATCCCTTGATCACCGGCTTCAACCTTGCCGGCGAAGAGCGCATGGGCCGCGTCGCCGACTATAGCAGGGCCTTCGATATCGCCCGCGATGCCGGACTGGGGCTCACCATCCATGCCGGCGAGGTCTGCGGCGCCTTCAGCGTCGCCGACGCGCTCGATGCTGTGCGCCCTGCACGCATCGGCCATGGCGTACGCGCCATCGAGGATCTCGATCTGGTGAAGCGGCTAGCCGATCTCGGCACCGTGCTCGAGATCTGCCCGGGCTCCAATATCGCGCTCGGGGTCTTTCCCGATTTCGGCTCCCATCCGCTGCGCCGGCTGAAGGAAGCCGGCGTGCGGGTGACGATCAGCTCGGACGATCCGCCTTTCTTTCACACCTCGCTTGCGCGGGAATACGAACTTGCCGCCGAGGCTTTCGGTTTCAGCGACACCGAGATCGATGCCATGACGCGAACGGCGATCGAGGCGGCCTTCGTCGACGAAGAGACACGCAAAGTCCTGCTCGCCCGGCTTTGAGAGCCAAATGCTGAGCGAGGCTGGGGAAGATCGGTGCAAATTTGCCGCCACTCTTGCGGTCGGGCCGATTTCCGTGAAAGAAACATTCGACAGAAAGAATGAAAGGCTTCCCCATGGACGGCGTCACGGTCATCGATCACCCGCTGGTGCAGCACAAGCTCACCATCATGCGGCGCAAGGAAACATCGACGGGCAGTTTCCGCCGGTTGCTGCGCGAAATCTCGACACTGCTCTGTTACGAAGTGACCCGTGATCTCGAACTGACGATGGCAACGATCGAGACGCCGCTGCAGACAATGGAATCACCGATCCTCGAAGGCAAGAAGCTGGTCTTCGCCTCGATCCTGCGGGCCGGCAACGGGCTGCTCGAAGGCATGCTCGATCTCGTGCCTTCCGCCCGCGTCTCGCATATCGGCGTCTACCGCGACCACGAGACGCTGCAGCCTGTCGAATATTACTTCAAGGCGCCTGAAGACGTGGCCGAGCGCCTGATCATCGTCGTCGACCCGATGCTGGCGACCGGCAATTCCTCGATCGCGGCGATCGACAAGCTCAAGGAACGCGGCGCCCACAATATCCGCTTCCTCTGCCTGCTCGCCGCCCCGGAAGGCATCCAGAACTTCCGCGCCGCCCATCCCGATGTTCCGGTGTTCACCGCCTCGATCGACAGCCATCTCAACGAGAAGGGTTATATCATGCCCGGTCTCGGCGATGCCGGCGACCGCATGTACGGCACCAAATAAACTTCAGTCTTCTTTTACCAAATCGAAAGAGTTTGCGGCCCGGTGGTTCATTCCGGGCCGTTTTTGTTGTCGGTATTAGCAACTTGTCAGCACTTGTGGCGTAGCAAGCTTGAAGAATGAGGCCCCGCATGAAGCGGGGTTTATACAGGAAGGATTTCTGTTTCATGCTCGTGCGTACCGTCATATTCGCCAGCATCGCCGCAGTGCTGGCCACACAGGCGCCTTCCTTCTTCGGAAGCACCGGCCAGCAGCCCGCCGACACTCTCTCCGCCAATTACATCTCAACCGAAAGCGACAAGTCCGCCGCACCCGCGCCGGTCTCCGCCGGCAATGCTATCCGCCTGCAGGCGGATGCGCAGGGCCACTATACCGGCAGCTTCAGGATCAATGGCAAGCCGGTGCAGGGCCTGATCGACACCGGCGCGACCTATGTGGCGCTCAACGAGACGCTCGCCCGCCGCCTCGGTTACACGGCCAACCAGCTCGATTTCCGCTACGGGGTCAACACCGCCAACGGCCAGACGAAGGCGGCGCATGTGATGCTCGACCGGGTCGAAATCGGCGGTATTCGCGTGCGCAATGTCGAAGCCTTCGTGCTCAAGGACGACGCGCTGACGACGACGCTGGTCGGCATGAGCTTCCTGCAGAAGCTCGCCTCCTATTCCGTCGCAGATGGTTCGCTCAGCCTCAAGCAGTAAACCGCATCAGATCCGGGTCGAAATCACCGGGGTCAGCTGCGGCTTTTCCTCGGCGATACGGTAGTGCGCGGCAAGCGCGGCCGCTGCACTTTGCGCCGCTGTGTCATCGGCGGCGTGAACCAGCGCGATCGGTTCCCCCGCGCTGACGCGGGTGCCGAGCGGCAGGAGTTCGGAAAAGCCGACACGATGGTCGATCCGGTCGGCCGGATGGCGTCTGCCGCCGCCGAGATCGATGACGCTGACGCCGATACCGCGCGCATTGCAGGCGGCAAGCCAGCCGGACCGGGCGGCCGGGACCGGCTTTTCCACCGGCGCCCTGGCGAGGTGCCGGTCGGGGTTTTCAAGGAGATCGGCCGGACCGCCGAGCAGGGATACCATGCGCGCAAAAACCTCTGCCGCCCTCCCCGATGACAGTGCCCGACGCGCCATCCCCTCACCTTCCTCAGAAGACGCGGCAACGCCCGATGTCACCAGCATCTCGGCAGCGAAGGCAAGAACGACGGTCTCGAGCCGCGTGTCCGCTTTCCCACCGGCCAGGAAATCCAGGCAATTGCGCATTTCAACGGCGTTGCCGGCAGCATCGGCGAGCGGCTGGTTCATGTCGGTGATCAGCGCCGAGGTCCTGACACCCGCGCCATTGGCCACCTCGACCAGCGACTGCGCCAGGATCTCTGCCTGGTCGCGGTCGGCCATGAAGGCGCCGTTGCCGACCTTGACGTCGAGCACCAGGGTCTGAAGCCCGGCCGCCAGCTTCTTCGACAGGATGGAGGCGGTGATAAGCGGAATGGAATCGACGGTGGCGGTCACGTCGCGCACGGCATAGAGCCTGCCATCGGCCGGCGCCAGAGCGCCGGTCTGGCCGATGATGGCACATCCCGCCTCCTTCACGACCTTGTGGAACAGACGGGCATCCGGCGTGACCCTATAGCCCGGAATGGATTCGAGCTTATCCAGCGTGCCGCCGGTATGACCGAGGCCGCGCCCTGATATCATCGGGACGGCGAGGCCGCAGGCGGCAGCAATCGGCGCCAGCATCAACGAAACGTTGTCGCCGACGCCGCCGGTCGAGTGTTTGTCAGCGATCGGGCGGTCGATATCCCCCCATTGCAGCCGATCGCCGGAATCGGCCATCGCCAGCGTCAAGGCGACGATTTCCTCACGCGACATGCCCTTGAACCAGACGGCCATGGCAAATGCGCCGATCTGGCCTTCCGACAGGTGACCGGCCGCGAGTGCCGCAATGAAGGACCGGATATCGGCGGGGTCGAGTTCGTCGCCGTCGCGTTTACGCCGGATGATCTCCTGCGGGATCATGTCAATAGCTCGACGCCGCGGCAGGTGCAGACTGCGTTCCGCTCAGGACTGCCAGGATATCATCGAGCAGGCCCGAGGCCCCGAAGCGGAAGGTCGACGGCATCGCCCAGTCGGGCGCCATGATGGTTTCGGCCAGGCTCAGATAGAGCGCCGCATCGGCCACCGAGCCGATGCCGCCGGCCGGCTTGAAGCCAACCTTGCGGCCGCTTTCGCGAATGGCGCGGATCATGATGTCGGCGGCTTCGAGCGTCGCGTTGACGGCGACCTTGCCGGTGGAGGTCTTGATGAAATCGGCGCCGGCTTCGATGGCAAGTTCGGAGGCGCGGCGAATCAATGCCGCCTCCTTCAACTCACCGGTCTCGATGATGACTTTCAGCAGGACCGGGCCGGTGCATTCGGCGCGCACCGCCCTGACCATGTCGGTCACCGCCTTTTCATTGCCCGATATGAGCTTGCGGTAGGGGATGACCAGATCGATCTCATCGGCGCCGTCGGCAATCGCCTCACGGGTTTCGGCGGCGACATCGGCGACTTCCATCTCGCCCGCCGGGAAATTGACCACGGTCGCGATCCGCACAGCATGGCCGGTGCCGAGGATATTGCGGGCCTGCGCGACGAAGCGCGGCCAGATGCAGATCGCAGCACTGTTGCCGTAGGGCGTCTGCGCGCGGGTGCAGAGCGCATCGATCTGCGCCTCGGTACAATCATCCTTCAGATTGGTCAGATCGAGAAGGGAAAGGGCGACCGCCGCCGTTTTCCGGATGGAATGGCTATTCATCTTTACTTCCTCTAGAGCATGATGCCGAAAAGTGTGAGCGGGTTTCGGACGACATCATGCTCTAACTATAGAATTGAGAACAGGATTCAGATTTTAGGCCGACCCGGTCTAAAATCATCCTGTTCTAGCCGCAATCGTCTCTTTCAGAATGGCGGCGAGACGGGCGCCGCCGATCGGCGCCATGTCGTTGGTTTCTTCATGGCTGAGCTCATTGCCGGTCATGCCTGCCCCATAGTTGGTGATAACCGAAGCGGCCGCAACCCTCAGACCGAGCATTCTTGCGATGATCACCTCGGGCACCGTCGACATGCCGACCGCATCGGCGCCCAGGATGCGCGCCATGCGGATTTCGGCCGGCGTTTCGAAGCTCGGGCCGGAGAACCACATATACACGCCTTGCGCCAGCTCGATCTTGAGCTTTGCCGCTGCCGTCTGCATCGCCGTAGCGAGGCCGGTGTCGTAAGCGTTGGTCATGCCGACGAAACGATGATCGCTTTCCTCGCCGATCAGCGGGTTCATGCCGGAGTAATTGATGTGGTCGGTGATCTGCATCACCGAGCCGGGCGGTATGTCGTCGCGCAGCGATCCGGCCGAATTGGTCAGGATCAGCGCTTCGACGCCAAGCGCCTTCAGCACCTCGATCGGCAGGCGCATGGCATTGGCATCGCCCTTCTCGTAATAATGCACGCGACCGGAGAGCATGACGACAGGCACGCCGCCCAGCCGGCCGGCGACGACTTCGCCCGCATGGCCGGAGACGGCGCTGACGGGAAAGCCCGGCAGGTCGCGATAGGGAATGCGCACGGCGCCTTCCAGCTGCCCAACCAGCGAGCCGAGACCGGAGCCGAGCACGATGCCATGGCGCGGCTTGATGGTGCCGAGCAATGCGGCGAGCAGATCGACCGTCGCCCTCATCCGAGTTCAGTCTCGAAGCTGAAGGGAAGAAGCTCGTCCATCGTCATGGTCTTCTGCACGCCCGCGTCATCGCAAAGATAGATTTTCGTATCCTTGGAAGCGAATTCGGAGATCTTCTGGCGGCAGCCGCCGCAGGGCGGGCACAGCGGCAGCTTTTCGGCGATGACGGCCATTTCGACGATCTTTTTGGCGCCGCCCATGATCATCGCGCCGATCGCCGTCGGCTCGGCGCACCATCCTTGCGGAAAGGAAAGGTTTTCAATGTTGGCGCCGGTATAGACCTTGCCATCCTCGGCGCGGATCGCCGCGCCGACCGGGAACTTCGAATAGGGCGCATGGGCAAAGGCCATGGCGCCGCGGGCGGCTTCGAACAGATCGTGGGACATGATCAACGTTCCTTCGTATAGGGTACGCCACCGGCCTTCGGCGGGATCGCGACGCCGATGAAGCCGGCAAGCAGGATGCAGGTCAGGATATAGGGCAGCGCCTGGAAGACCTGAACCGGCACTTCGCCGATCAGCGGCACCTGCTTGCCCTGCATGAAGTTGGCCAGCGCATCGAGGAAGCCGAAGAGCAGGCAGGCAAACATCACAGGCACCGGCTTCCACTTGGCGAAGACGAGAGCAGCCAGCGCGATATAGCCCTTGCCGGCCGACATGTCCTTGATGAAGGCGGCGGATTGAGCGATCGCCAGATAGGTGCCGGAAAAGCCGCAGAGAATACCGGCGCACATGACGGCACGATAACGCAGCCAGGCGACCGAAATGCCAGCCGTATCAACCGCACCCGGATTTTCGCCGACGGCGCGAAGCCTGAGGCCGAAGCGTGTGCGGTAAAGCACCCACCAGGAGAAGGGCACGGCGAGGAAGGCGAGGTAGGTGAGGATGTTGTTGCCCGAGATGACATTGGCATAGAGCGGGCCGAGGATCGGCACACTATGGATGGCATCTGCGCCCGGCAGGATGATCGGCGCGAAGCGCGCTTCCGGCGAAAGCTGCGGCGTGCGCCCGCCCTGGCCGAACCAGGCCTGGCCGAGCACGATGGTGATGCCGGCAATGAAGAAGTTGATCGCCACACCCGAGACGATCTGATTGCCGCGATTGGTGATCGAGGCGAAGCCGTGTACCAGGCTGAGCGCCACCGAGCAGACGATGCCGGCGCCGAGCCCCAGCCAGGCCGAATCGGTGAGATAGGCGATGCAGGCGGCGGCGAAAGCCGAGCCCAGCATCTTGCCCTCCAGGCCAATATCGAAGATGCCGGCGCGTTCCGAAAACAGACCGGCAAGTGCGGTGAAGATCAGCGGGATCGACAGGCGGATCGTAGAGGCGAGAACGCTGATGAAAATGTCATAATAATCCATCGTCCGTCCTCAGGCTCGCTTGAACTGTTGATAGAGGTGCACTATCGCCGGCCGGAACATATATTCCAGCGCGCCGGCGAACAGGATCACCAGCCCCTGGATGACCAGGATCATCTCGCGAGTGATGTTCGGCATTTCGAAGGAGATCCAGTCGCCGCCCTGATAAAGGATGCCGAACAGGATCGCGGCGAAAATGATGCCGAGCGGATGATTGCGCCCCATCAGCGAGACGGCAATACCAACAAAACCGGCGCCGCTGACGAACCCCACCTGCAGGCGGGCAGAGGCGCCCATGACAGGATTGAGCGCCATCATGCCAGCCAGCGCACCGGAAAGCATCATCGCGATCATCACGATCCGCACATAGGGAATACCGGCATAGGAAGCGGCCGTCGGGCTGACGCCCAGCGTACGCATTTCGAAACCGAGTTTGGTACGCCAGATGAGAAGCCAGACGACATAGCACATAACCAGCGCGATGATAAAAGAGACGTTCAACGGAGCGGCACCGAGCTTTGCCCCGAATATTTCCATCAACCAAGTCAGCTTCGGTAACTGCCCACCTTCGAGGAAAGTCCGTGTTTCGGGTGCCATTTTTCCTGGCACGATCAATACGTGCACAAGCAGGTAATTCATCAGTGACGCGATGATGTAGTTGAACATGATCGTCGTGATGACGATATGGCTGCCCCGCTTCGCCTGAAGCCATGCCGGAATGAAGGCTGCGACCGCGCCGAAGAGGGCAGCGCCGACGACTGCAATCGGCATCGTCACATACCACGGCACGTAATTGTCGAGCGAAAGCGCCACCAAGGCACAGCCGAGGCCGCCGACATAGGCCTGGCCTTCGGAGCCGATGTTGAAGAGACCGGCATGGATCGCCACCGCGACGGAAAGACCGGTGAAGATGAAGCTCGTCGCGTAGAACAGCGTCAAGCCGATGCCTTCGCCGCTGCCGAGCGCACCCTCAAGCAGCAGCGACAGCGCACCGAGCGGGCTCTCGCCGATCAGCCAGACGACGAAACCGGAGATCAAGAAGGCGACGATGAGGTTCAGAAGCGGGATCAGGCCGTAATTGATCCAGTTTGGCAGCGTAACTGATGCAGTGCTCATAAAGGCCTCACGCGGCAATGCCGGCCATCATCAGGCCGAGGGTCTGTTCACCGGCATCGGGCGTCTTCTCGCCGACCACATGGCCGGCGAACATGACAAGGATACGGTCTGAAAGGGCGCGGATCTCATCGAGTTCGACGGAGACGAGCAGGATCGCCTTGCCCGCGTCGCGCATCTCGATGATCCGGCGGTGGATAAATTCGATGGCGCCGATATCGACGCCGCGTGTGGGCTGGCCGATGATCAGCATCTTCGGGTCGCGCTCGATCTCGCGGGCAACGACGATCTTCTGCTGGTTGCCGCCGGAGAAGTTCGCCGTCTTCAGCCGCGGGTTCGGCGGGCGGATGTCGTATTTTTCGATCTTCTCCATCGCATCCTTGCGGATCGCCTCAAGATCGAGCAGCGGACCTTTGCTGTAACCCGGACGCCGGTGATAGCCGAGCACGGAATTTTCATATTCCTCGAATTTCAGAACCAGACCCATGTGGTGGCGATCTTCGGGAATATGGGCGAGGCCGAGCTCGCGCAGGCGGGCGGGATCGGCCTTGTCGATCGTCTCGCCGTCGAGAAGGATTTCGCCGGAGGCCGGCTTGCGGATGCCGGCAATCGCCTCCAGCAATTCGGACTGACCATTGCCGGCAACCCCGGCAATGCCGACGATCTCGCCGGCGCGCACGTCGAATGAGACATTGTCGACCATGGTGACGCCGCGATTGTCCTTGACAGTGAGGTTGCGGACGGAGAGCACGGCGGCCCCAGGATTCGCCTCGCCCTTCTGCACGCGCAGCAGCACGCGGCGGCCGACCATCAGCTCGGCGAGCTCTTCCACCGTCGTTTCCGCGGTCTTGCGGGTCGCGACCATCTCGCCGCGGCGCATGACGGAGACCGTATCGGTGATCGCCATGATCTCGCGCAGCTTGTGGGTGATCAGGATGATGGTCTTGCCCTGATCGCGCAGCACCTTGAGGATGCGGAAGAGGTGATCGGCTTCGGCCGGCGTCAGCACGCCCGTCGGCTCGTCGAGGATCAGGATCTCGGCGCCGCGATACATCGCCTTCAGGATTTCGACGCGTTGCTGCAGGCCGACCGGCAGCTCTTCGATCAACGCGTCCGGATCGACCTCGAGGCCGTATTCCGTTTCCAGCCGCTTGAGTTCGGCGCGGGCCGATGCAACGCCTCTCGCCAGCAGCATGCCGCGTTCGGCGCCGAGCATGATATTCTCGAGCACCGTAAAATTGTCGACCAGCATGAAATGCTGGTGCACCATGCCGATGCCGGTGGCGATCGCCGCCTGACTGTCGCGGATGGTGACCGGATTGCCGTTGACGCGGATCTCGCCGCTGTCGGCATGGTAAAAACCATAAATGATCGACATCAGCGTCGATTTGCCGGCGCCGTTTTCACCGATGATGCCGTGGATCGTCCCCTTGGCAACGGTGAGGTTGATGTCCTTGTTGGCATGGACGGCACCAAATTTCTTGTCGATGCCGACAAGCTCGATAGCGGGCTTATCTGTCACTGCAGGCTCCAAATAAGAAAAGGGCGTATGGCGAAAATCCCCTCCGCCATACGCCCGATCTCAATCGTCGATTACTTCAGGGCGCGGATCACTTCGGGCAAGCGTTGTCCGAGGTATAGTCGTGAACCTTGATGGTCCCCGCGATGATATCGGCCTTGGCCTTGTCGACGGCCGCCTGCATTTCCGGCGTGATCAGCGACTTGTTGTTGTCATCGATCGCGGCGCCGACACCGTCTTCCTTGACGCCGAGCGCCTGGACGCCACCGGTGAACTTGTCGTTCTTGGTGTCGGTATAGGCGTTGTAAACGGCGAGGTCGACGCGCTTGACCATCGAGGTCAGGACGGAGCCCGGATGCAGATGGTTCTGGTTGGAATCGACGCCGATCGACAGCTTCTTGTTGTCGGCAGCGGTCTGCAGAACGCCGAGACCGGTGGCGCCGGCTGCCGCGTAAATGACATCGGCGCCCTGATCGATCTGGTTCTTGGTGAGTTCGCCGCCGCGAACCGGGTCATTCCAGGCTGCGCCCGTGGTGCCGGTCATGTTCTGGAAAACTTCGACATCGGCCTTGGCGGCGCGTGCGCCCTGCTCATAACCGCATTCGAACTTGCGGATCAGCGGGATGTCCATGCCGCCGACGAAGCCGACCTTGCCGGTCTTGGATGCCATGCCGGCAAGAATACCGACAAGATAGGAACCTTCTTCTTCCTTGTAGACCACCGAGCGGACGTTCGGCTTGTCGACGACGGAGTCGACGATGATGAACTTGGTGTCGGGGAATTCGGCTGCGACCTTCTCGATGGCCGAAGTCCAGGCGAAGGAAACGGCAACCACCGGGTTGAATCCGCGGCTTGCGAAGTTGCGGATGGCCTGCTCGCCCTGGGTGTCGCCGGTCGGCTCGAAATCGCGATAGGCAATGCCGGTTTCGGCCTTGAACTTTTCGGCGCCGTTATAAGCCGCCTCATTGAAGGACTTATCGAACTTCCCGCCGGTGCCGTAAACCAGCGCCGGCTTGACATCGGCAGCCAGCGCCGTCGTCGACATCGCAGCCACGGCAAGGAGAGTGAGAAGGGATTTTTTCATTGTGCAGCCCTGTTGTTGCTATTCGTTAGGGGTCCTCCCGCAAGTCCTTTCCGGACATGTCTGCGGAACCACCGACCTCCCCCCGGAGGCCTGGCTGCGCGCATCCTTGCATGGCTCACGGAAAAATTCACCAGAAATTTTTCAGGCGGTAAAGATTTGCAGCAATTGCCGAAAATCCATTCTCCGGGGCTGATTTTTAGACATTTCCGCCGGCGGAATGCGGAATTTCCAGCCAAACCGGCGGCCCTGCCGGGGCCGGAGGCGGCCGATCGGAATCCGGGCCGCTCGTGGCGGCAAACCCGGCGTGCCTATGCGGTGAAGCGACCGGCCACCGGCGGTTTCTTATAGCCGATCATCCAGAGAAGCAGCGCGATCACCAGGAAAACCGCAAAGGCCGGCTGCAGCATCAGCCATTGGAAGATGAAGGCGTAGAAACGCGGGTGGATATAATAGGAAAGGGAGGATTGCAGCGATGTGAGGGTTGCCGGGCTCACATCCTGCCAGGCATCGGAGATCGGCGTCACCACCACGGAGGAGGCCGCAACCGATTGGATCGAATCGATGGTCCCGGCAATAACGGCCGCCGCAAGCGCGACAAGGCTGGCCAGACGCAACAGGAAACGCATCAATTCCTCCGACGCTCGTTATACCGGACAATCCCGGCCGGCCGCGCCATTCTCCACCTCGAGAATTACATAGTCGTCGATGGGGTGAAGCACAATGGACGGGCGGAGGCGAGTTTTATCTGAAGAAGTCAAAAAACTGTTAGATTTCGGTTGATCGACAAAAATTCATCGGTATATATCGCGCCGTTCCGACGATTTGCTCCTATCCAGGCGCGAACGCCCAAGAAGGACAGGTGGCCGAGTGGTTTAAGGCGCACGCCTGGAACGCGTGTGTACGTGAAAGCGTACCGTGGGTTCGAATCCCACCCTGTCCGCCATGGTGCATTTCCGCATCGTATGTCTCCCACTGTCTGACGTCGTTTGACAAAGACCAGTTCGCATCGAAATGCGAGGGGCAATTTCAGCATCCAGGCCGAATCTCTCCGACATCCGCATCCATACCCTCTGATGCCAACGACGGCCGGCGTGAAACGACAGCGTGGTTGATTGTCCGGCATTTTGCCGTACAATTAAACAAGGAGAAGAAACTATGCCGCAGCAAACCGCCCGCACGACCCGATTGGAAGCTCGCATCAGTCCTGAAGCGTTGGCAATCGTCAAGCGCGCCGCCGAGATGGAGGGCCGTAGTCTCAGTGACTTCGTCGTCTCAGCAGCACAGGATGCAGCGCGGCGAACGATCGAGGAAAACCAGCTTATCCGTCTTTCGATCGAGGATCAGATACGGTTTGTCGATATGTTGCTCGACCCGCCGGAGCCGGCGGATGCCCTCAAACGCGCTAGGACGGCCCATGACGCCTTGATCTTGAAGGCGCGGTGACGGTGCAATTTACAATCGAAGCCTTGAACTCCGGTCATGACCGCAGGAATTTCGCCTGCGGTATTTTCGTGCTGGACCGCTATATAAAGGAACAGGCGGGGGAAGATATCAAACGCCGCGCGGCGCTTTGCTACGTCGCCTGTCCGGAAGGTTCCACCCGTATCGCCGGGTATTATACGCTTTCTGCCGGGGACGTGGCGTTGAAAGATATTCCAGACGACAAGGCCCGCCGCCTTCCGCCTTATCCAGTCATTCCAGTTGCTCGTGTCGGACGGCTGGCGATCGACAAGGACTTTCAAGGCCGACGGCTCGGTGCAGCCCTCCTATGGAACGCTGCTAACCGTGCCCTGCGTTCGGAATTGGGCGTTTTTGCGTTGGCCGTCGATGCGAAAGACGAGCAAGCCGCTGCATTCTACCGCCATTTCGGATTCGTCGCTTTCGAAGCGAAACCGTTGCAGCTTTTCCTCCCGTTGGCGACTGTAGCGAAATCGCTCTGACATTCATACAGGTCCATAGCTGTCGCGGCCTCAGTCACCGTTGCGACGAGAGACGCTCGATCGTCCAGCTTGATCGAGCGATATTCGCGCTGCGCCTCGCGGACGGTTTTCTTCCTGCCCGCATATTCTCAAGGGCGCTGCAGCAGGGCGCGTCCGATCGGCTTCGGATTCTCGCTGCGCAACACAAGTGATGTCGTCACGGCGCCAAAACGAGCGATCGTATCGACGATGGTTTCGAGTTCTCCCGGAGACGGAACCAGCACCTTCAGGAGGAAACAATCCTCTCCGGTGAGGCGCAGGACCTCCATGACTTGCGGCATTTCGGCAAACTGCTTCAGACAGGCTTTGATATGTTCATGCGTGGTGCGCAGGCGAAGCACGGCCGTCATTCCAATGCCCAAAGCAGTGGGATCGATCCGGGCGGAGTAACCGACAATGATGCCACGGTCTTCCAGCCGCTTGACCCGCTCGGATGCCGCCGGCTGAGAAAGCCCGACCCGTCGACCGAGTTCGGAAATCGCAATGCGGCCATTTTCCTGCAAGGCCTCGATGATCGAGACATCGGTTGGATCGAGCAGCACCCGATTGTTTTCCTGAAAAGCCATGGGAACACCTTGAAATCATCGGAGAAGGACGCGGTTTTCCGATGATCATTCATTCCGACGCAAATGAAAATGCATCATTTTCATCCGCACGAATGATCAGAGGAAACCACATGAAGGATATCATCATATTGCCGGGGATCGGTGGTTCGGGCGACGCTCATTGGCAAACCCGCTGGGAAATATCGAACCCGGAAATGCGGCGTTTTCAACCAGCCGACTGGGACAAGCCCGACCTGGCGGACTGGATTTCGGCCCTCGATCGCGCCGTCGGCGCATCGGCAACCCCGCCGCTGCTCGTTGCCCACAGCCTTGCCTGTCTGCTGGTTGCTCATTGGCAGCAACTCTCATCGCTAGACGTCGCGGGGGCTTTTCTTGTAGCGGTCCCGGATCCGAAGTCCGCTTCATTCCCTGCCGAGGCGGCCGGATTCGGCAATCCACCAACGAAAAAGATGCGCTTCCCCACTCTGATTATCGCAAGCACCGATGATCCTTTCGGCTCGCTCGACTATGTCCATGCGCGCGCCGACCTCTGGGGTAGCGGCCTTGTTGAGATCGGCCCTTTCGGCCATATCAACGGGCAGAGCGGCCTTGACGACTGGGGCCAGGGCAAGGCCTTGCTGACGGCCTTCTCCGCCGGATTGGCAGGGTCGCACCGGGCTTGAATTTGTTTTCTGAGTTCACGACCGAAATAGGGTCTTGCGATGGCGCCGCGACGTTTAAAGCGTCACAAGCTTCCTGAATTTTTACCATGCGGCTTCACCGCGTCTTTGCACGTTTGGGTTTATCTTCGGCCAAATTAAAAAACGGAGATAAAACAGGTGGAAGAACTTTCGGTCAAATCGAAGATCATTAAATCGGTCTATTTCAGCCAGGAAGACGGGCGGCTCAGGATTTGCTTCAAGAATGGCGAAGAGCGGCTGTTCGAAGGCGTTCCGTCCTCCGAAGCCCATGCAATGACGGTGGCGCCGTCTCCCGGCCATTATTATCTCGACCGGATCAGACCGCGGTTTCGGCGATTGGCTGCCTGACAAGCCGAGGAATGCCGCCGGCCCACCTGCAGGAGTGCACGGGATCGGGACAGGCCCGGTGGATATTAACGGCCCGTCAACCCTTCCCATCATCTTGGTTGGATCGTATCGGCCGGAAGGCGGCAACGTGTCGGCGCTGTCGGCTTGTTCAAGGTCGGCTAGCCGGGAGGCTCGGCGGCGGACCCCAGCCAGGAAGCCGGGCCTCCCCATTACGCTATTTTCGGTGGCGGTGATCGCATCATCGCGAGCCGCGCCAGTCTTGACGATGCCCTGAACTAGCGATTTGGGGCTAATCCTGTGAAAAACCCCAAATATCGAATCCGGACTCGACAATGCTTTATTAGGATGATTGCATACACCCATCGGATCAAGACCGGGGGATGACGATGTTCGAGACTCTGCTTGAAATGCAGGAGCGTGGTGTGCGGGACCGTGCACGTGGCCGCAGCCTCGCCGACAATCCGATGTCGAAGCCGGATATCCTGCCGATCACCGATTTTCAGGAATGGTACTCGATGTTCGACGCCTGGCGCTTCGGCTGGTCGATCGAGGATGCGATGGCCGGGCATAGCAATGCGCCGCGGGATCGCGGCACCGTGTCCCTCGCCTACACCAGAACGGTCTGATCGATCCTGTCCTCGGCGCCGAAGAATTTCAGGTAACGCTCGACCTCTGCCGGATCGCCCGTCGCCTTCTGCGGGTTGTCGGAAAGTTTTACCGCCGGGCGGCCGTTGGCGTCGCTGACCTTGCAGACCACCGAGATCGGGTTGAGGCCGGATATTTCGGTCGGCGCGCAGCCGGAAAAATCATTCGTCAGATTGGTACCCCAGCCAAAGCTCATGCGCACGCGGCCTTCGAAATGCCGGTAGGTATCGATGATGGCGTCGACATCAAGACCGTCGGAGAAGATCAGCAGCTTCTGGCGCGGATCGCGGCCCATCTTCTTCCACCAGTCGATGATCTTTTCGCCACCTTCGATCGGCGGGGCGCTGTCCGGGCGGAAGCCGGTCCAGTCGGCAACCCATTCCGGCGCGTCGCGCAGGAATGCTGCAGTCCCGAAAGCATCCGGCAGGACGATCAGGAGGTTGCCGCCATAGAGCTTATTCCAGTCGCGCAGGATCTTATAAGGCGCGTTGCGCAGCTGCTCGTCGGTTTGCGCCAGGGCGGCAGCCACCATCGGCAGTTCGTGGGCATTGGTGCCGACGGCTTCAAGATCGGAATCCATCGCCAGCAATACGTTGCTGGTGCCGGTAAAGGCCGGGCCGATGCCTTCCTTCAGCGCCTCGACGCACCAGCGCTGCCATAGGAAACTGTGACGGCGCCGGGTGCCGAAATCGGAGATGCGCAGGCCCGGCAGTTCCTTCAGCCGCTCGACCTTCGACCACATCTTCGCCTTGGCGCGGGCATAGAGCACATCGAGGGTGAAGGGACCGAGCGCCTTCATCGCCGAGCGCGACCGCAGCTCGTTGACGATGGCAAGCGCCGGGATTTCCCACATGGTGGTTTCCTTCCAGGACCCATGGAAATCCAGCACATATTGCCCGTCCTTCTTCGACAGCTCGTATTCGGGGAGCTGGAAGTTGGAAAGCCAGGCGAGGAATTCCGGCTCGAAGATCTGGGCGCGGCCATAGAAGCTGTTACCGGCCAGCCAGATCATCTCCTTCTTGGAAAGCTTCAGCGTGCGGGCATGATCGAGCTGTTCGCGCAATTCGCCTTCGTCGATCTCATCGGCGAGCCGCACACGCTTGGTGCGGTTGATGAGGGTGAAGGACGCGTTCACATCGGGATAGAGCTTCCAGATCATCTGCAGCATCAGCAGCTTGTAGAAGTCGGTATCGATCAGACTGCGAACGATCGGATCGAGCTTCCAAGCGTGATTGTAGACGCGTCTTGCGATGTCGGTCCTGGCCATGAAATTCCTGCCCCTGTCCACCCCGGTCAGGTGCCGCCAAATTCCCCAGGGCTGCCAAGTGCGGGGCCGGCGCACGAAACCGGGTCGTGCGCCTTCTTATCGAAAAATCGGCAGAGAAAGTCCAGACAAATCAATAAACATCCCGCC
Source organism: Rhizobium sp. N122 (assembly GCF_002211295.1). Lineage (NCBI taxonomy): Bacteria > Pseudomonadati > Pseudomonadota > Alphaproteobacteria > Hyphomicrobiales > Rhizobiaceae > Rhizobium > Rhizobium sp. N122. The sequence goes on from NZ_LOKU01000002.1 coordinate 42,809, forward strand.
GCGGTACGGCGGCGGGATGCGGAAGATCATCCGCCGAAGGCTTATTGCGCTGGCGCGGCGGGCTGGGCCGGCGTTGCGGGCGTGACGCCGGGGGCGGCCGGTGTCGCGTTTGGCGTCTCTGTGGGAACCGCAGTGCCGTTTTGCATGGTCGGCGCAGGGGTTCCAGGCTGCTGCGACTGCAGCTGCTGGCCTGGCTGCTGCGGCGCTACCTCGTTTGCTTCGCGTTTGCCCCAGATCTCGACGGGGATCCAGACCACGAAAGCGAGCACCAGTGCGGCGAGCAGCACCAGCAGAATGCGATAACCCGTGCGCCCCTGCCGTGCCTTCACCGGCGGGATCTGCTCTTCCTTGTGAAGCTTGCCGTCAGACTTTTCCCAGCGTGTTTCCGTCTGATGCACCATCATCGTCTCCTTCCGCTGTCTTAACGGACCGATCCGGCCCGAAGAACTTCCGCAGAGAAAACGGGTGGCTGTATGGAAGGTTCCCGGCGCCTAATAGCCGGCGGCGCGGTCGACCACGAATTGCAGCGGCTCGCCGCGCTCGAACCGGGCGATCTGCGTCTCGACGTGACGGAACAGCGCGTTTTCTTCCGAGACCGCCGCGTCGTGCGGCGTGATGAAGACGTTCTCCAATTCCCACAACGGATCGTCGGGGCTGAGCGGCTCCGTCTCGAAGACATCGAGCGAGGCACCGCCGAGGGTGCCACTGCGGATTGAAGAAACGATGTCAGCCTCGACCTGGCTCTTGCCGCGGCCAGCATTGATGAAGACCGGCCCCCCGAGCGCGCCGTTGCGGCGCAGCCTCTTAAATAGCCCGCTATCATAAAAACCTGTCGTCTCGGGCGTCAGCGGCAGCAGGCCGACAAGGATGTCGGTCTTTCCGAGGAACGCGTCCAGCGCGCCGGCATCGAAGGTTTCGACGCCGTCGATCTCCTTGCGTGTGCGTGACCAGCCGATGACATCGAAACCCATCACCTTCAGCTTGGCGGCCGCATCCTGGCCGAGCACGCCGAGGCCCATGACGCCGACGGTCACCTCGGCCGCCTCCGGCGCGATCAGCTTGGCCCATTCACGGCGCCGCTGATGGCTGTCATGCGCATATTGCCCGCGCAGGTGCATCAGGCACTGCATGACCACCCATTCGCTCATGCGGGTCGTCAGGCTGCGATCGACGAAACGCACGATCGGGATTTCGGGCAGGCCGTGCATGCCGATGATATGGTCGACGCCGGCGCCGCCGGAGAAGATCACCTTGAGGTTCGGCGCGCGAGCGAAAAGGTCGGCATCCGGCTTCCAGACCAGCGCATATTCGGCCTCGCAGAGGTCGCGCCCCCGATCGGCCGGATCGGCGAGGTTGATGCTGCCGCGATCGGCAAAGGCCGTCTCCAGCGCGCGGGCGACGCCTTCGGGATTGAACTTGATATCGACGAGAACGGGAGGTGTCGGCATGATGATCTTTACTGTTGCACGGCTGGTGTCGACACCGCCTCGATGTTGAAGGCGGCCGCCATCAGCGCCCTGGTGTATTCGTCCTTCGGCGCACGGAAGATTTCCGATGATGGGCCCTGCTCCACCACCTTGCCGAAACGCATGACGATGACGTCGTTGGCCAGCGCCTTCACCACCTTCAGGTCGTGGCTGATGAAGAGATAGGCGAGGTCATGCTTCTTCTGCAGATCGCGCAGGAGATCGACCACCTGAGCCTGCACGCTCATGTCGAGTGCGGAGGTCGGCTCGTCGAGCATGACGAAGCGCGGCTTCAGCACCATGGCGCGGGCAATGGCGATACGCTGGCGCTGGCCGCCGGAAAATTCGTGCGGATAGCGCCACCGGGTCAGGGGATCGAGACCGACTTCCTCCAGCGCCCAACAGACCCGCTGGTCGCGCTCTTCCGACGTCGCCGAGCGCTCATGCACCTTCAGCCCTTCGGCGACGATATCGCCGACCGACATGCGCGGGCTGAGCGACCCGTAGGGATCCTGGAAGACCACCTGCAGCTGGTTGCGCAGCGGCCGCATCTCGCTGAAAGAATAGCCGGCTATATCCTTGCCGACGAAGGCGATCCGCCCTTGCGAGGAAATCAGCCGGGTGAGCGCCAGGCCGAGCGTGGTCTTGCCGGAACCGGACTCGCCGACGACGCCGAGCGTCTGCCCGGCGCGCAGCGAAAGATCGATGCCGTCGACCGCCTTCACGTGATCGACGACGCGGCGCATCAGGCCCGCCTTGATCGGGAACCAGACGCGAATGTCGGACCCCTCCATCACCATCGGTTTTGCGGGGTCGGCAAGCGGCGGCTCGCCACGCGGCTCGGAGGCGAGGAGGTGGCGGGTATAGTCGTGCTTCGGATTGGCGAAGACCTCTTCGACCGTTCCGGTTTCGACGATCCTGCCCTTGGTCATGACGCAGACCCGATCGGCGAATTTGCGCACGATGCCGAGATCATGGGTGATAAACAGCATCGACATGCCGTGCTCGCCCTTCAACTGCCGAAGCAATTCGAGGATCTGCGCCTGCACGGTGACGTCGAGGGCGGTGGTCGGCTCGTCGGCGATCAGCAGTTCCGGCCGGTTGGCGAGGGCCATGGCGATCATGACGCGCTGGCGCTGGCCGCCTGACAGTTCGTGCGGATAGGCCTTCAATCGCTTTTCCGGCTCGCGGATGCCAACCTGGTTCAACAATTCCAGGATGCGCTGGCGCGCCGGCTGGCCGGTGAGACCCTGGTGCAGCGCCAGAATCTCGGCGATCTGCTTCTCGATCGTATGAAGCGGATTGAGCGAGGTCATCGGCTCCTGGAAGATCATGGTGATGTCGTTGCCGCGCACCTCGCGCAGCGCCCGCTCCGACGCCTTCAACAGGTCCTTGCCCTTGAACAGGATCTCGCCGGAGGGATGGCTCGCCGAGGGATAGGGCAGAAGCCGCAGGATCGAGTTGGCCGAAACCGACTTGCCGGAGCCGGATTCGCCGACCAGCGCCACGACTTCACCCTCGGCGATATCGAAGGAGATATGATCGACGGCAAGCGAGGTCTGGCCGCCCTGATGAAAGGCAACCGAGAGATCGCGGACGGAAAGGAGCGGTTCTGTCATGTCACTCATTGAAACGTCTTCCTCGGGTCGAAGGCATCGCGCACGGCTTCGCCGATGAAGATCAGCAGGGACAGCATGATCGACATGGCGAAGAAGGCCGTCAGCCCGAGCCATGGCGCCTGCAGGTTGCTTTTGCCCTGGGCGATCATCTCGCCGAGCGAAGGGGAGCCAGGCGGCATGCCGAAGCCGAGGAAATCCAGCGAGGTCAGCGTCGTGATCGATCCGGAGAGGATGAAGGGCAGGAAGGTCAGCGTCGCCACCATGGCGTTCGGCAGCATGTGGCGCCACATGATGGTGCGGTTGTTGACACCGAGCGCGCGGGCGGCGCGGACATATTCGAAATTGCGGGCGCGCAGGAATTCGGCGCGCACGATGCCGACGAAGCCGACCCAGGAAAAGAGCAGCATGATGCCGAGCAGCACGAAGAAGCCGGGCGGCAGAATGGCGGCGATGATGAGCAGGATGTAAAGCACCGGCATCGACGACCAGATCTCGATGAAGCGCTGCAGCAGGAGATCGGTCCAGCCGCCGAAATAGCCCTGCACGGCGCCTGCCGTCACGCCAATGATCGCCGAGCAGATGGTCAGAGCCAGGCCGAAGAGCACCGATATACGGAAGCCGTAGATGACGCGCGCCAGCACGTCGCGCGCCTGGTCGTCGGTGCCGAGCCAGTTGAGATTGCCGAGCGTGCAGGCAGGATCGTTCACCCCTTCAGGATAACCGGAGCACCGCTCCTCCTTGCTCATCAGCCAGAAGGGGGCGGTCGGCGCCGAATGCGGAATGTTCGAGTTGACCGAGCGGTAGGAATAGCGGATCGGCGGCCAGACCATCCAGCCATTGGCATTGATCTCGTCTGCGATCACCGAAGATCGGTAATCGGTCTCGGCGAGAAAGCCGCCGAACTTCTCCTCCGGATAGTCGACCAGAACCGGAAACAGGATCTCGCCCTTGTAGGAGGCGATGATCGGCCGGTCGTTGGCGAGGAATTCGGCAAACAGGCTGAGGATGAACAGCAGCAGGAACAGCCACAGCGACCAGTAACCACGGCCGTTCGCCCGGAAATTCTGCCAGCGGCGAATGTTGGTCGGTGACAGCAGGCCCTTGCGCGGCGGCTTGACGGGTGTTGCGACAGCAGGATTTGCGGCGGCGTCCATCAGACATCCCTCCGCTCGAAATCGATGCGCGGATCGATCCAGGTGTAGATCAGGTCGGAAACCAGGCTGACGACGAGGCCGAGCAGCGAGAAGATGTAGAGCGTGGCGAAGACGATCGGATAGTCCCGGTTGACCACCGAGAGATAACCGAGGCGGCCAAGGCCATCCAGCGAGAAGATATTTTCGATGAGCAGCGAGCCGGTAAAGAAGGCGGAGATGAAAGCGCCGGGAAAACCGGCGATGATGATCAGCATGGCATTGCGGAACACGTGGCCATAAAGCACCTGCCGCTCATTCAGGCCCTTGGCGCGGGCGGTGACCACATATTGTTTCTTGATCTCCTCGATGAAGGAGTTCTTCGTCAAGAGCGTTGTCGTGGCGAAGGCGGCCAGCGACAGCGAGATCAGCGGCAAGGTGAGGTGCCAGAAATAATCGAGCGGCTTCTGCCACCAGGCGAGCTGGTCGAAATTGTCGGAGACCAGGCCACGCAGCGGGAACCAGTCGTAGAACGAGCCGCCGGCGAAAAGCACGATCAGGAGAATGCCGAAGAGGAAGCTCGGCACGGCGTAACCGATGACGATGACGCCGGATGTCCAGACGTCGAAGGTCGATCCATCCCTGATCGCCTTGCGGATGCCGAGCGGGATGGAGATGGCATAGGAGAAGATCAGGATCCAGATGCCGAGCGAGATCGACACCGGCAGCTTCTCCTTGATGAGATCGAGCACGGAGGTATTGCGGAAGAAGCTCTCGCCGAAATCGAAGCGGATATAATTCCACATCATCTCGCCGAAACGCGTCAGCGGCGGCTTGTCGAAGCCGAACTGCTTTTCCAGCTTGGCGATCAGCTCCGGATCGAGGCCCTGGGCGCCGCGATATTTGGAGCCTTCGTCGATGCCGCCGCCGCCTGGAAGATCGCCGCCGCCGGACAGGCGCTGGTCGGCACTATCGGCCTGACCGGTCAATTGGGCGATGACCTGCTCGACCGGCCCGCCGGGGGCGAACTGAATGACGATGAAGGAAATCGCCATGATGCCGACGATGGTCGGGATCATCAAAAGCAGACGGCGAATGACATAGGCGCCCATCAGCCTTCAGCCTCCGGGAATGTATTTCTTGTCTGCCCGCCGTCCAGTCCAATGCCGCTCAATCCGCCAGCCTTCCCTTGCCGGCCCCGCCGGCGTGTCGTGATTCGTTCGTTCCATTTGGAGCCGAGGGCCCCTGCATTGCAAGCCCGCTCATTTTGCCGAGGTGGACCACCAAGCATCGGGGAAGCCAAGGCTGTAGGCCGGAAACTCAGCCGGATGCGTGACAGTGTTCCAATAGGCGATGTTATAGGTATCGCGGTAAAACAGCGGAATGACGTAGTGATTTGCCAGCAATACTCGGTCCATCGCCTTGATCGCGGCAACCTGCTCATCGCGGTTGGGGGCGAAGATAATCATGCGTATGAGTTCATCCACCGCCGGGTTGGCAATACCGGCATAATTGTGAGAGCCTTGCTGGTTGACCGAGCCGGATCCCCAATAGTCTGCCTGCTCGTTGCCCGGGTTCATCGTCTCTGCCCAGACATTCCAGATCATGTCGTAATCAAAGCTGCGTTCGCGGTTGACGGCTTGCGAGGCGTCGACCGTGCGCACCCGCGCATCGATGCCGATTTTCTTGAGATTGTTGGCATAGGGCACCGCCCAGCGTTCCAATATGGGGCTCGACAACAGGATCTCGAAACTCATCGGCTGACCGGACTTGCTATTGACCATGCGATTGCTCTTGATCTCCCATCCAGCTTCTTTCAGCAGTGCAATCGCCTTGCGCAGGTTGTCGCGGCTCTTCTGCGGATCGCCGCCGACAGGATTGGTGTAGGGCGTCGTGAAGACCTCCGGCGGAACCTTGTCCTTCATGGCCTGCAGTATTTCCAGTTCACGTCCCTGCGGCAGGCCGGATGAGGCGAGTTCGGTGTTCCAGAAGTAGCTGTCGATGCGCTTGTAGCTGTTGAAGGCAACGGTCCGGTTCAGTTCCTCGAAATCGAGGCCGTAATTCAGCGCCTCACGGACCCGCTGGTCCTTGAAAAGATCACGCCGCATATTGGGCACGAGCGCTTGCAGGATGCCGGTGGAGCGCAGCGGATTTGCAACCTCTTCCTTCTTGATGCGCCCTTCCTTCACTGCGGGAAAATCATATCCCGTCGCCCAGCGGGAAGCCGTCGTCTCCTGCCAATAGTCGCTATTGCCGGCGCGGAAGGCTTCGAACTCGACATCCCGATCACCGAAATAAGTGTAGATAATATTGCGAAAATTGTTCTGGCCGACATTCACATTGAGGTCCTTGCCCCAATAGTCGTCACGCAACTCATAGCGGATTGTTGCGCCGGGCGAAAAGGAAGCGATCTTGTAAGGCCCAGAACCCATCACGGGCTCCAACGTCGTCTTGGTGATGTCGCGCGGCTTGCCATCCGGTCCGGGCGCTTCCCACCAATGTTTCGGCACAATCATCAGCTGGCCGAGAATGTTGGGCAGCTCACGATTGTTCTTCTCGTCGAAGGTGAACGTAACGTCGCGCTCGCCGGTCTTTTCCGCCTTGATAACGTGATGATAATAGTTGCCGGCAAGGGGGTTCAGTTCCTTGGTCTTATCAAGACTGAAGATGACGTCTTCGGGGGTTACAGGCTGACCATCTGCCCATTTCGCCTCTTTGCGCAAGCGAAAGGTCGCGCTGGAGACGTCAGCGGGATAGGATAATCCCTCGGCAAGCAGACCGTAGGAGACGAGGAGTTCATCATCCGCCGGCTTCATCAACGTGTCGTAGGCAAGCGACAGTCCTATCGCTATCTGGCCTTTTGCCAACAGCGGATTGAAGGTGTCGAAGGCGCCGCTGGCGGAAAGACGCAGGTCTCCGCCCTTTGGAGCATCGCGATTGACGTAGTCGAAATGCGCAAAGCCCGGTTTGTACTTCATCTCGCTGATGACGGAGCTGCCGATCTGAAAGGGCTGGTCCTGACCCGTTGCCGTCATGGGCGCCAGGATCCCCGCCAGCGATGCAAACAAACCGATCTTCGACCACAAAGCCGCCATTCACACTTTCCCCTCATTATTGGTGGGTTCGACAATACGAAAAATACAGGCGAAAAACAGGTAAGAGTTTGGTTTTTGCCGGACTCGCGAAAATTTGAGCCATTGGCATCATCCCTCTCGCACTCCTTCCATCCCCGCCCGCCAAAACATCGATTCACCAAAATCACTTTTCACGATAGATTCAAACGCAAATCACTTCTCAAGGAAACAGCATGGCTTTCGGCTTCGCTCAGGCTTTCAGGACATTCGGCAAACTGGCGCTTGCCGGCGCAATCGGCGCAAGCCTTGCCGCCGGCGATGTCGGGGCTGAACAGAGGACGCCGAGCCCTGGCAGTGCCAAGGGGCAGTTCGGCGCAGTCAGCCTGCCGACGCAGGGCTCGGCGCAGCCGATCGGCTTTTACGCCAAGGGCTGCATGACGGGTGCGGTGGCGCTTCCCACAGACGGGCCGACCTGGGAGGCGATGCGGCTTTCGCGCAATCGCCGCTGGGGCAATCCGGCGATGATCGCGCTGCTCGAACGTCTTTCGCAGGATGGGGTCAAATATGCCGGCTGGCCGGGCCTTCTCGTCGGCGACATCGCGCAGCCGCGCGGCGGACCGATGTTCAACGGTCATGCCTCGCACCAGATCGGCCTCGATGCCGACGTCTGGTTCACACCGATGCCGGCGCGGCGCATGACGGCCAAGGAGCGTGAGGATCTGCCGTTCACCACGATGCTGCAGAAGGACAAGTTCCTGACCGTCGACCCCAATGTGTGGACGCAATCGCGGGCGCGGCTGCTGATGCTGGCGGCAAGCTATCCCGAGGTCGAGCGCATCTTCGTCAACCCGGCAATTAAGAAGAAGATGTGCGACACCTGGACGGGCGACCGCACCAATCTCGGCAAGCTCCGGCCGGAATATGGCCATGACTCGCATTTCCACATCCGCATCAAATGCCCGGCCGGTGCGGCCGGATGCACGCCGCAAGCGCCTGTTGCAGCCGGTGACGGCTGCGACAAGTCGCTCGCCTGGTGGTTCACGCCGGCCCCCTGGGCCGCGCCGAAGCCGCCCAAGCCCGGCGCCAAGCCGCCGAAGCCGCCGCGCGAAATGATTGTTTCCGACCTGCCGAAGGCCTGTGCCGCCGTGCTCGACGCCGCTTCCGTCAGTTCGATGCAGGCCGCCACTTATGGCGGGCCCTCGGCCGCAAGCGCGCTCACCGCCGCTCCGGCAGCAGAGCCGGCCGCCGATGAGGAAGAAGAATTGCCGGATGTCGGCCCGGTTCCGAACGACAAGCCGGCGATCCAATGACGGTGCCTGAGGGGCTGAGGCGGGCGGAAGAGGCGCTGTCTTTCAAATCGCACATTCTTGGTATAGAAGCGGTCAAATCGATTGAATTGGGCGGAGATGGGGTTCATGGCCGGCGGCAAGTGCCTTGCTTTGATTGCACATGACCAGAAGAAAGACGATATGGCGGATTTCGCCCGCGCCAACAGGGATATTCTCTCCGGCTGGAAGATCGTCGCCACCGGTACGACCGGCGGGCGGGTGCTCGATGCCGCTCCGGATCTCGACGTCACCAGATTGAAAAGCGGACCGCTCGGCGGCGACCAGCAGATCGGCGCGCTGATTTCGACCGGCGAGGTCGATGCCCTGATCTTCTTTGTCGACCCGTTGACGCCGATGCCGCACGATGTCGACGTCAAGGCGCTGATGCGGCTCGCCATCGTTTACGATATTCCGATGGCGCTCAACCACGCGACCGCTATAAAACTTCTTCCCACACTCGAAGCCTGATCAGCACGGAACCGGCCATGCCAAAACCGAACCACAGCACCGCTCCGCTGCCCTTCCCGATCCTGATCGGCGATATCGGCGGCACCAATGCCCGCTTTTCCATCCTGACCGATGCCTATGCCGAGCCGAAGCAGTTTCCGAACGTGCGCACGGCGGATTTCGCGACGATCGACGAGGCGATTCAAAAGGGCGTGCTCGACAAGACGGCCGTGCAGCCGCGCTCGGCGATCCTTGCCGTCGCCGGCCCGATCAACGACGACGAAATCCCGCTGACCAATTGCGACTGGGTGGTGCGGCCAAAGACGATGATCGAGGGCCTCGGAATGGAGGACGTGCTCGTCGTCAACGATTTCGAGGCGCAGGCGCTCGCCGTCGCCGCCCTTTCGGATGAGAACCGCGAACGCATCGGCGACGCCACCGGCGATATGATCGCGTCCCGCGTCGTGCTCGGGCCCGGCACCGGTCTCGGTGTCGGCGGGCTGGTGCATGCCCAGCACAGCTGGATCCCGGTTCCCGGCGAAGGCGGCCATGTCGATCTCGGACCGCGCAGCAAGCGCGACTATCAACTCTTCCCGCATATCGAGACGATCGAAGGCCGCGTCTCGGCCGAGCAGATCCTCTGCGGGCGCGGCCTCGTCAATCTCTACCATGCCATCTGCGTGGTCGACGGCATCCAGCCGACGATGAAGGACCCGGCCGACATCACCTCGCACGCGCTTGCCGGCAGCGACAAGGCGGCGATCGAGACCGTGTCGCTGTTCGCCACCTATCTCGGCCGGGTGGCGGGCGACATGGCGATGGTGTTCATGGCGCGCGGCGGCGTTTATCTCTCAGGCGGCATTTCGCAGAAGATCCTCCCGGCGCTGAAGAGACCGGAATTCCGGTTGGCCTTCGAGGACAAGGCGCCACATTCGGCGCTGCTTCGCACCATCCCGACCTATGTGGTGACGCATCCGCTGGCAGCGCTTGCCGGGCTCTCTTCCTATGCGCGCATGCCGGCGAATTTCGGCGTCTCGACGGAAGGCCGCCGCTGGCGACGCTGAGCCCGGCGCTCTAGCCAAACCAATCCCAACTCTTTATAGAGCCGGCAAAAGTACGCGTCGCCCCCTGCGCCGCGTTCGGTGCGAGACAGGAAACCCGATTTTTGGAAGCGGCGGAAAGCAGAACGCAGAGCGTCAGCAGCGATACCGTAACCGGCATCCTGAAGCGCATCATCGCTGAAAACGGCCGCGACCATCTCTGGGGCTATGTCTTTGCGATTGCCTGCCTGATCGTGGTGGCGCTTTCGACGGCGTTTACCGCCTGGATCATGCGGGCGATTATCGACGAGGCCTTCGCCAACCGGCGCGCCGACGTCGTCTGGATCATCTGTCTTTCGATCTTCATCGCCTTCGTGCTGCGCGGGTTTGCAAGCTACGGCCAGGCCGTGGCGCTGTCCAAGGTGGGCAACGATATCGTCGCGCGCTACCAGCGCCGGCTTTATTCGCATCTGATGACGCTTTCGGTCGGCTTCTTCAGCGAGGCCCGCTCCGCTCATATCGCCGCGCAGGTCAGCCAGAACGTCAGCGGCATCCGCGACGTGCTCAACCTGACGATCACCTCGACGGTGCGCGACCTTTTGACCTTCGTTTCGCTGCTGGCAGTAATGATCCTCCAGGATCCATTGCTCAGCCTTGCGGTGTTCATCATGGCGCCGCCGCTGCTTTATGCGCTGCGCTATGTTTCCAAGCGGCTGCGCTCGGCAACGCGCGAGGCGGTGCATTTGAACAGCCACGTTCTCGGCGCCATGCAGGAGACGATCCAGGGCATCGCCATCGTGAAAGCCTTCACGATGGAAGACGAGCTGGAACGCAAGGTCACCAAGCTCATCAAGGGCGCCGAAAACAGGGCGAACCGGATTGCCCGGCTTTCCGAGCGCACGTCGCCGCTGACCGAGAGTTTCGCGGGCTTTGCCGTCGCCAGCGTACTGGCCTATGCCGCCTACCGCTCGATCTATTACAATGTGCCGCCGGGCGCCTTCTTCTCCTTCGTCACGGCGCTGCTGCTTGCCTATGATCCGGCCCGCCGGCTTGCCCGCCTACAGGTGCAGATGGAGCGGGCCGTCGTCAACGCGCGGATGATCTACGAACTGCTCGACATGGAGCCGCGCCAGCGCGACCTGCCGGATGCAAAGCCGCTGACCGTGACGCAAGCGCGGATCGAATTCCGCAACGTTTCCTTCGGCTACGGCAATGAGAGCGTGCTGAGCGGTGTGAGTTTCATCGCCGAGGGCGGCGCGACCACGGCGTTGGTCGGCCCTTCGGGGGCCGGCAAATCCACGGTCATCAACCTCATTCCGCGCTTTTACGATCCGCGCGAGGGCGAGATCCTGATCGACGGACAGGACATCGCCCACATCACCAAGAAGTCGCTACGCCATCAGCTCGCCTATGTCTCGCAACAGCCTTACCTGTTCGAGGGCACGATCCGCGACAATATCCGCTATGGCCGGCCGGAAGCGACCGATGCCGAGGTGGAAGCGGCAGCCCGGCTTGCCTATGCACATGACTTCATCTCGGCACAGCCGCAGGGTTACGACACGCCGGTCGGCGAAAACGGCGTGACGCTTTCGGGCGGCCAGCGTCAGCGGCTGTCGATTGCGCGCGCGCTGGTGCGCAATGCGCCGATCCTGCTGCTCGACGAGGCGACCTCGGCGCTGGACACCGAATCCGAAGCGGCCGTGCAGAAGGCGCTCGACGAGGCAATGACCGGACGCACCGTCGTCGTCATCGCCCACCGGCTTTCGACCGTGGTGCGCGCCGACAAGATCGTCGTCATGCAGCAGGGCCGCGTCGTCGAGGAAGGCAATCACGAGACGCTTGCGAAGGTCAGCGACGGTCTTTACGCTCGCCTCAACAATCTGCAGCGGCCTTCGGCTTCCGATTCAAACTGACCTGGTGAGACTGACATGAGCGATGCTGCGATGAAACTGGTGGTGGTTGGGGCAGCCGGGCGCATGGGGCAGACGCTGATCCGGCTCATCCATTCGATCGAGGGCGCCACACTGCATGCCGCGGTCGAACGCAGCGGTTCGCCCTTTATCGGCAAGGATGCCGGCGAGATCGCCGGTCTCGGCCCGACGGGCGTGATCATCGGCGACGATCCGCTCCAGGCCTTCCTCGACGCCGAGGGTGTGCTCGACTTCACCTCGCCGGCCGCGACAGTGGAATTTTCGGGGCTGGCCGCGCAGGCCCGCATCGTCCATGTCGTCGGCACCACCGGCTGCTCGGACGACGACAATGCCAGGATCGAGGCGGCGGCTCGCCATGCCCGCATCGTCAAGTCAGGCAATATGAGCCTCGGCGTCAATCTGCTCAGCGTGCTCGCCGAGCAGGCCGCCCGGGCGCTCGAGCCTGCTGATTGGGACATCGAAATCCTGGAAATGCACCATAAGCATAAGGTGGATGCGCCGTCCGGCACCGCCCTTCTGCTCGGCGAGGCCGCGGCCAAGGGGCGCAATATCGATCTCGCCGCCAAATCGGTTCGCATACGTGACGGTCATACGGGCGCCCGGCAAGCCGGAACGATCGGCTTTGCGACCCTGCGCGGCGGCTCCGTCATCGGCGAGCATTCCGTGCTTTTCGCCGGCGAAGGCGAGATCGTCACCCTGTCGCACAGCGCTGCCGACCGCTCGATCTTTGCGCGCGGCGCCATCAAGGCCGCACTCTGGGCGCGCCACGAGAAGCCGGGTCTCTATTCCATGCTCGACGTGCTCGGGCTTTCTTCCCAATAACGACATATCGGAGGCATATTCATGAGCGGAACCCTCGTCCTCGTTCGCCACGGCCAGAGTGACTGGAACCTGAAGAATCTCTTCACCGGCTGGAAGGATCCCGATCTGACGGCGCTCGGCATCGAGGAAGCCAATGCCGGCGGCGCCGCACTCGCAGAATACGGGATCAAATTCGACGTCGCCTATACCTCGGTGCTGGTGCGTGCGCAGCACACGCTGAAGCTCATCCTCGACAAGGTCGGTCAGCCCGATCTCCCGACGATCCGCGACCAGGCGTTGAACGAGCGCGATTACGGCGACCTCTCCGGCCTCAACAAGGACGATGCCCGCGCCAAATGGGGCGAGGAACAAGTGCACATCTGGCGCCGTTCCTACGACGTTCCGCCGCCCGGCGGCGAAAGCCTGCGCGATACCGGCGCCCGCGTCTGGCCCTATTACCTTACCGAGATCCTGCCGCGCGTGCTTCGGGGCGAGAAAGTGCTGGTCGCCGCACACGGCAATTCGCTGCGCTCGCTGGTCATGGTGCTCGACAAGCTGACCAAGGAAGGCGTGCTGGCCCTCAATCTCGCGACCGGCGTTCCGATGGTCTACACGCTGAAGGCGGATTCGACCGTGGCGTCGAAGGAAGTCCTCGGCGACATGTCCGGCGCGCACTGAATGCAATTTGCCTTCCCTGTTCCGACAGGGAAGGCCGCCCTCAGTTCTCAATCGTGAACTGCACTCGGTCGGCCGCAAAGCGGCTGATCGAATATTGCACCGGCACACCGTCAAGATCGGTGTTCATCGCCTTGGCGATCAGCAGGATCGCGCCGGGCGTCAGCTCCAGATCGGCCAGATCGGCCGTATTCGCATGGGCGGCCGTCACTTCGGTCGTCGCACGGACATAGTCCGGCAGGCCAAGCTCGGCAAAGGCCTTGGTGATCGACTCGTGCTTGCGATAGGCTTCACCAATCCCGGCGAAGCGCTGGGCGGGAAACCAGCTCGTCGCTTTTGACACCGGCCGCTTGTCCGCCTGACGCAATGTTTCCAGCCGGATCACCTGCTCTCCCTGCTTCAGACCCAGCCACCGGGCGACCTCGGCGCTTGCTTCCTCCTGCACCTCATCGAGCAGTAGGCTGCGCATCTCGCGCGCCTGGTCGCCGATGCCTGACGTGAAGCGGGTGCGCCGGGTGATCGGGAAATTCAGCCGCTCCTTGCGCTCGATCAGCGTGCCGCGACCTTGTACCGCGCGGACGATCCCCTCCTGCGCCAAGGCCGCCAGGGCGCTGCGCACCGTGTGCCGGTTGACGCCGAATTGCAGCGCCAGGACCGTTTCCGGCGGCACCATTCCGGTTTCGTCATAGGCTCCATTGCCGATCGCCTCACGAATCCGGTCGGCAATCTGGCGCCAGAGTGCCACGCCGGTCTGCCTTTGCACCTGCTTCAATCCCGCCATTCCGCCCCCATTCCCGTGCCCGATGTCACACGCTTGTCACGACATCGATTTAAGCGTAGGTATAGCTTGTATGGTTGTCTATATCAATAGACATTTAAGAGGAAGTGGCGATGATATCGGCGGACAGGACAGACGCTGCGTCACAGACGGCATCCGGGCGCAAACGCGCCGCCGATCTGCTGGCGCGCGCGGAACGCAGCGAACTCCAGGCAGTCTGGGATGCCTTGCCGGAAAAGCCCGCAACGCATCCGGTGCGCGGGCCGCAGACCGGGCTGGTGATGGTGCGCGGCCGCATCGGCGGTGGCGGCGCCCCCTTCAACCTCGGCGAAGTGACGGTGACCCGGGCCACGGTCCGGCTCGACTCCGGCTCTGTCGGACATGCCCAGGCGCTCGGCACCGACCGTGAGAAGGCCCGGCTTGCGGCGATCTTCGACGCACTCTGGCAGGAGGAGGCGACCAAGGATTTCGTCGAACGGGCGCTGCTTTTACCGATCACTGAGCGGATCGCCGCTGCGGAACGCCGCAAGGCGGAGGAGACGGCGGCGACCCGCGTCGACTTCTTCACCATGGTCAGGGGAGACAACTGATGGGCCTGAAGACAGAAGCTCTCACCGGCGGTTTTGCCGACCCGGTCTTCCACGCCCAGAGCGTTTTCAAGATGCTGATGGACGGCATGGCCCGCCCCGGCACGATCCAGACCGTCCAGCCCGAGGCTGCGCCGCCTCTGCCGCTCGGCGTTGCCGCGGGCGCGATCGCGCTCGCACTTTGCGACCACGACACGCCGGTCTGGCTTTCCCAGGGGTTGGCGAAATCGGCCGTGCCGGAGTGGCTCGGTTTCCACACCGGCGCGCCGCTGACCACGGAGAAGGCCGAGGCGCGCTTCGCCTTCACGGAAGCGGGCACCGCGCTTTGTCCCTTCAGCCTCTTCGCCTCAGGCACGCAGGAATATCCCGACCGTTCGACGACGCTCGTGATCGAACTTTCCGAACTCGAAGGTGGGCGCAGGCTGGCGCTGATGGGTCCCGGTATTCAGAGTGTGACGGAAATTGCGCCTGTCGGCCTGCCGGAGACTTTCCTGCGGCTCTGGATCGAGAACCGCGCGCTCTTCCCGCGCGGCATCGACATCGTGCTGACATCGGGCGGGCGTTTTCTCTGCCTGCCGCGCACCACCAAGATCACAGCAACGGAGATCTGAGCTCATGTATGTTGCCGTCAAAGGTGGCGAGGCCGCCATCGCCAATGCCCACCGCCTGCTGGCCGACCGCCGCCGCGGCGACCGTTCGCTGCCGGCGATCGGCATCGACCAGATCGTGGCGCAGCTGGCCCTCGCCGTCGACCGGGTGATGGCCGAAGCCTCGCTTTTCGACCGCACGCTCGCCGCACTCGCGGTGCGCCAAGCGCGCGGCGACATGATCGAGGCGATCTTCCTTCTGCGCGCCTACCGCACGACGCTGCCGCGTTTCGGCTATTCCAGGCCGCTCGACACGGCTGATATGACGATCGAACGACGCATCTCGGCGACCTACAAGGATCTGCCGGGCGGCCAGCTTCTCGGGCCTACCTTCGACTATACGCACCGTCTGCTCGATCCCTCCCTGCTTTCAGACGAGGCGGTCGAGGCGCCCGCCCAGCGCGCCGCCGAGGCCGGCCGCGTCATGCGCGTCTCCGAGATCCTCGGCGAGGAAGGCCTGATCGAGGCTGACGGCGACATGCCCGAAGATCACCAGATCGGCGACCTGACCCGCGAGCCGATGGAATTCCCGATGACCCGCGATCTGCGCCTGCAGGCGCTCGCTCGCGGCGACGAAGGCTTCCTGCTGGCGCTCGGTTATTCCACCCAGCGCGGCTACGGCCGCAACCATCCCTTCACCGGTGAAATCCGCATCGGCGAGGTCGAGGTGGAATTCGACGTGCCCGAACTCGGTTTCGCCGTCTCGCTCGGCACGATCCAGGTCACCGAATGCCAGATGGTCAACCAGTTCAAGGGGTCCGCCAAGGCGCCGCCCCAATTCACCCGCGGCTACGGCCTGGTTTTCGGCCAGAGCGAGCGCAAGGCGATGGCGATGTCGCTGGTCGATCGCGCATTGCGGGCTGAAGAGCTCGGCGAGGACATCACCGCGCCGGCCCAGGACGAGGAATTCGTTATCTCCCATTCCGACAATGTCCAGGCGACCGGCTTCGTCGAGCACCTGAAGCTTCCGCATTATGTGGACTTCCAGGCCGAACTCGATCTCGTTCGCCGCATGCGCCGCGAATTCGAAGCCGCCCGCAACGCCGGCGAAGACATGAAGGAAGCCGCCGAATGAGCGATCTGGCCAGCTACAACTTCGCCTATCTCGACGAACAGACCAAGCGGATGATCCGCCGCGCCATCCTGAAGGCGATCGCCATTCCCGGCTATCAGGTGCCCTTCGCCTCGCGCGAAATGCCGATGCCCTACGGCTGGGGTACCGGCGGCGTGCAGGTGACGGCCTCGATCATCGGGCCCGACGACGTGCTGAAGGTCATCGACCAGGGCGCCGACGACACGACCAATGCCGTTTCCATCCGCGCTTTCTTCCAGAAGGTCGCCAATGTCGCGGTGACGACGCATACCGGCGAGGCGACGATCATCCAGACGCGCCACCGCATCCCCGAGGAAAAACTCAAGGCCGGTCAGGTACTCGTCTACCAGGTGCCGATCCCCGAGCCGCTGCGCTTCCTCGAGCCGCGCGAGACCGAGACGCGCAAGATGCATGCGCTCGAGGAATACGGCCTCATGCATGTGAAGCTCTACGAGGATATCACCCATAACGGCCGGATCTCCAGGACCTACGCCTATCCGGTGAAGGTCCACGGCCGCTACGTGATGGACCCGTCGCCGACGCCGAAATTCGACAATCCGAAGATGCACATGTCGGAGGCGCTGCAGCTCTTCGGCGCCGGCCGCGAGAAGCGCATCTATGCGGTTCCGCCCTATACCGACGTCGTCAGCCTGGATTTTGAGGATTATCCCTTCGACATCCAGCGCTTCGACAAGCCCTGCGCCCTTTGCGGCGCTGAAGATGTCTATCTCGACGAAGTGGTTCTCGACGACAAGGGCAGGCGCATGTTCGTCTGCTCCGACACCGATCATTGCGAAGACCGCCGCGCGCAGGGGCATGCCGGCGAAATGCTCGCCCGGGAGGCTGCAGAATGAGCGATATCCCGCTTCTCAAAGTCCACGACGTTTCGAAATTCTACGGCAACCGCATCGGCTGCCGCGACGTTTCCTTCGATCTCTGGCCGGGCGAAGTGCTGGCCATCGTCGGTGAGTCCGGTTCCGGCAAGACGACGCTGATGAACTGCCTCTCCACCCGGCTGCTGCCAAGCACCGGCAGCGTCGAATACCGCATGCGCGACGGCAGCTACCGCGATCTCTACCGGATGAACGAGGCCGAGCGGCGCTTCCTGATGCGCACCGATTGGGGCTTCGTGCACCAGAACCCGGCCGACGGCCTGCGCATGGCGGTGTCGGCCGGCGCCAATGTCGGCGAAAGGCTGATGGCAATCGGCGACCGGCACTACGGCAAGATCCGCGCCTCGGCGATCGACTGGCTGGAACGGGTCGAGATCGACGCCGACCGCATCGACGACCAGCCGCGCGCCTTTTCCGGCGGCATGCGCCAGCGCCTGCAGATCGCCCGCAACCTCGTCACCGGCCCGCGCCTGGTCTTCATGGACGAACCCACAGGCGGCCTCGACGTCTCGGTGCAGGCGCGCCTGCTCGATCTGGTGCGCGGCCTCGTCAACGACCTCGGCCTCTCGGCGATCGTCGTCACCCACGATCTCGCCGTCGCCCGCCTGCTCTCGCACCGGATGATGGTGATGAAGGACGGCTACGTCATCGAACACGGGCTTACCGACCGGGTGCTCGACGATCCGCGCGAACCCTACACGCAGCTGCTCGTCTCCTCGATCCTGCAGGTCTGAGCAATCGGTGCAAACCAGGAAAGAAGACATCATGCCAACGCCCCTCGTCGTTTCCGAAGTCTCGAAAAGCTTCACCATGCATCTGCGTGACGGCATCCGGCTGCCCGTCGTTTCCAATGTCGCCTTCTCGGTCGCATCAGGCGAATGCGTCGTGCTCGGCGGCCCATCGGGCGTCGGCAAGAGTTCGCTGCTGAAGATGATCTACGGCAATTACGCCGTTGATACCGGCCAGATCCTCATCCGCCACGACGGGCGCATCGTCGATCTCGCCGCCGCCGACCCGCGCACCGTGCTCCACGTCCGGCGCCATACGCTCGGTTACGTCAGCCAGTTCCTGCGCACCGTGCCGCGCGTGGCGGCAATCGACGTGGTCGCCGAACCGCTGGTGGCGCGCGGCGAAGACGCCGTCGCGGCACGGGAGAAGGCCGGCGCCCTGCTTGCCCGGCTCAACCTGCCGGAAGCGCTCTGGCAGCTTCCGCCCGCCACCTTCTCCGGCGGCGAACAGCAACGCGTCAACATCGCCCGTGGCTTCATCACCGAGCACAGAATCCTGCTCCTCGACGAACCCACCGCCTCGCTCGACGCCAGGAACCGTGCCGTCGTCGTCGGCATGATCGAGGAGAAGAAGAAGGCGGGCGTCGCCCTTCTCGGCATCTTCCACGACGAAGAAGTACGCGAGGCGGTCGCCGACCGCATTCTCGACGTCCAGCTCTTCTCTCCCGGAAAGATCGCCGCATGAGCCGCAAGCTGGGTATCGAGCCCTATATCCACGAGACAGCCTCCGTCAGCGAGTCCAGCTTCGGGCGCTATACGGAGGTTTCCGAACGCTGCCGCATCAGCGAAGCCACCTTCGGCGACTATTCCTACATCATGCAGGACGGCTCCATCTGGTGCGCGACGATCGGCAAGTTCGTCAATATTGCCGCCGCCGTGCGCATCAACGCCACCAACCATCCGACCTGGCGGGCGACACTGCATCATTTCACCTATCGCGCCGCCGACTACTGGCCGGACGGCGACATGGAGGAAGACTTCTTCGCCTGGCGGCGCGCAAACCGGGTTACGATCGGCCACGACGTCTGGATCGGCCATGGGGCGACGATCCTGCCGGGCATCAGCGTCGGCAACGGCGCGGTGATCGGCGCCGGCGCTGTCGTCTCGAAGAATGTCGCGGCCTACTCGATCGTCGGCGGGGTGCCGGCTAAATTGATCCGCGAGCGCTTTTCGAAAGCGGTCGGCGAGCGCATGGACAGGCTTGCCTGGTGGGACTGGGACCATGACCTTTTGCGCCAGGCGTTGCAGGATTTTCGCAACCTGAGCGCGGAAGATTTTCTAGCGAGATATGGTGGCTAAACCTCCGATATAGGCGCGGAGAATTGTGACACGAACTACACAAATATGACACGCGAGGTTCATCAAGCGGGACTAATGCGATCCTGACCAAAGGCCTGGATCGCAAGGGAAGAGCATGATGTTCGAGCTCAAGAATGTCACACGCCGTTTCGGAAAAAAGCTCGCCGTCGATTCCGTCACGCTCGCCATCCCGCAGGGCCAGATGGTCGGCATCATCGGCCGTTCCGGCGCCGGCAAGTCGACGCTGTTGCGGATGATCAACCGGCTGCAGGAGCCGAGCTCCGGCACCATTCATTTCGCCGGCGTCGAGGTTTCCGGGCTTCGCGGCGGGGCGCTGCGCAACTGGCAACGCGACTGCGCAATGATCTTCCAGCAGTTCAACCTGGTGCCGCGCCTCGATGTTCTCACCAATGTCATGCTCGGCCGCCTCAACCACCGCTCGACGCTTCTCAGCCTGCTCAACATCTTCACCCGCGAAGAACGTGTATACGCCATCGCAGCCCTCGAACGCCTCGGCATCGAACAGACGGCGCTGCAGCCGGCCGGCACGCTTTCCGGCGGCCAGCAGCAGCGCGTGGCGATCGCCCGCGCACTAATGCAGAACCCGAAAATGGTGCTCGCCGACGAGCCGATCGCCTCGCTCGATCCGCTGAACGCCAAGATCGTCATGGATGCGCTGCGCGACATCAACGAGCGCGAAGGCATCACCGTCATCACCAACCTCCACACGCTCGATACCGCCCGCAACTATTGTGAGCGCATCGTCGGCATGGCCGGCGGCCGCGTCGTCTTCGACGGCAAGCCCTCGGAGCTGACCGCCGAGGCAGTGAAAGCAATCTACGGGACGGACAAGGACGGCGCCGGCATCGACGAAACGATGACCTCGACATCGATCAACATCGCTCCCGAGCGGGCAGACAATCAATCCGCCGGCGTCCAACCGCTGGCGCTGGCCGGCCTCTGAGCGAGGCGGCCGCGATCGAGCGCCCGCGTCAAGGGCACACTTCTTCGTAACGGGAGACCGGGGAATACCGGTCAATAGGAGAGACACATGTTGAAGAAAGCACTCTTTGCAGCAACGGCGCTCTTCGCGCTCGCCGGCGCCGCCAATGCTGCAGACCTCAAGGAATTCCGCATCGGCATCCTCGGCGGCGAAAACGAAACCGACCGCCTGCGCAACTATGCCTGCCTCGCCGACCACCTGAAGCAGGAATTCGGCTTCGAGAAGGTCTCGCTGTTCCCGGCCGCCGATTATGACGGCGTCATCCAGGGCCTGCTCGGCGGCACGCTGGACTTCGCCGAACTCGGCGCTTCGGGCTACGCAGCCGTCTACATCAAGGATCCGAAGGCTGTCACGCCGATCCTCACGACGCAGCAGAAGGACGGTTCGACCGGCTACCACTCGATCGGCCTCGCCCTGAAATCATCCGGTATCAAGACCATCCAGGACGCCAAGGGCAAGAAGCTCGGCTACGCCGATCCGGACTCAACCTCGGGTTATCTCGTTCCGCTGACGCAGATCCCGAAGGACACGGGCATGCCGAACGACAAGTTCTTCGCTTCCACGCAGTTCAATGGCGGCCACGAGAACAACCTTCTCGCCGCTTATGACGGCAAGGTCGACGTCGCCGTCGACGACTCGTCGGGCATCGGCGATTTCAAGGACGGCTACACCTCGGGCACCTTCCGCAAGGAAGTCGATAAGGGCGCCGTCGATCCGAACAAGCTGGTTGAAGTCTGGCGTTCGCCGCTGATCCCGAACGGCCCGCTCGTCGTTCGCAACGCTCTCGGTGAGGATTGGCAGACGAAGCTTGCAGCCTTCTTCACGGCGCTGCCGGAAAAGGATCACAAGTGCTTCGCCGCTATCGAAGGCGGCGACTACAAGGGCTATGCCCCCGTCAAGCACGAGTTCTACAACACCGTCGTCGAAGTCCGCAAAGCTGCCATCGGCGGCTGATCGGCCTCTTGAATGCGGGGCGGCCGGAAACGGCCGCCCTTCTTTGTAACCGGGCGAGGCGTCCATGACTGTTGCCGATACACAGCCGCAGATGCAGAGCACCAGGGAGATCCGCACCGCTTGGGAGCGGATGGTCGCCAGGCGTCGCTTCTACACCATCCTCGGCCTGGTTATTCTGATTGCGGCTTTCGCAAGCTCCGTCCGCTTCGCCGACGAGAGCAATGCCGGCCATTTCTTCGACCGCCTGCCGCATCTTTTCGATTTCCTGAGCTGGCTCATTCCTAAGGAGTGGAACGACGTCTGGCGCGCGCTGTTCGACATAGCGAGCGTGAACGACAAGGGCGGGGAGGAATTCAATTTCGACAAGGGCCGCGTCTATATCTCAGGCGCCTTCTACATTCCCGAATATTTCGAGCTGATGATCGTGACGATCAACGTGGCGCTGATCTCGACGATCGTCGCCTTCGTCTTTGCCGTTCCCTTGAGCTTCTTTGCCGCGCGCAACCTGACGCGTTCATGGCCGCTGCGCAACTTCACCAAACGCCTGATGGAATTTTTGCGCGCCTTCCCCGAAATCGTCATTGCCGGCCTGTTTTCGGCGATCCTGTCGATCGGGCCGGTCGCCGCCATCATCGCCATCACCCTGCACACGATCGGCGCGCTCGGCAAACTTTTCTACGAGGTGGCCGAAAATATCGACATGAAGCCGCATGAGGGCATGAAAGCGGTCGGCGCCAACTGGTGCGAGCGCGTGCGCTTCGCCGCCCTGCCGCAAGTGCTGCCGAACTTCACCTCCTATGCGCTGCTGCGTCTCGAGATCAACGTGCGCGCCTCGACCATCATCGGCGCCGTCGGCGGCGGCGGCATCGGCGAGGAACTGAAGCTTTCGATCTCGCGCGGCTTCGGCGCCAAGACGATGGCGCTCATTCTGCTGCTGTTCGTGACGATCGTCGCCGTCGACCAGTTCTCAGCATGGCTGCGTCGCCGCCTCGTCGGCGAGCACGCCTTCCTCCTGCAACATTGAGGCCGCCATGACGGTGATCGACGCCAACCGGATGCACGAGATCGAAGCGCGCTATCCGGAATATTTCCACCGGTCGTTCCGCCAGCGTTTCGGCGGGCTGATGATCCTGATCGCGACGCTGCTCTACAGCCTCTATGCCGTCTGGTTCTTCGACCTGCCCAAGCTGTTCGCCGAAGCCCATTGGGAGCGCGTCGGCATCTATCTCAGCCAATGGATAAGCTACGACGTTCAGCCGGAATTCCGCATTCAGGACGACGGCTCGATCGAAGTGCGTTACCCGCGCTTCTCGCCGCTCGGCGACAATCCCCATCCCGACTGGCTGGTCAACAATCCCGATGGCAGCATCACCGTTTCGATCAGCGGTACCAGCCGCAGCGTCACAGTCTCGAAGAACAAGACAATCGTCACCGCCCATGGCGTCAGCGTGCCGGTCGAGGTTTCGAGCGGTGCGCCGAAGGTGATCGGGCCGGTGCCCGGCTGGATGACCGTCTATGACGACAATGTGCTTGCCGATCTCGGCTTTGCCGGCAATGTCAGCATCTCAGTCGACCGGGTGAAAATCCGCAAGCGTTTCATCGGCTGGGCGAATTTCGTCTTCGACACACAATCGTCCTTCTTCGACAAGCCGATCGGCGAGGTCGTCAGCCTCATTATCTCCGAGCCGCGCATCAAGCCCGACCAGTCCAACCTGTCGCTCGCCTTCGACGACATCTGGAACAACAGCGAATGGCAGCATGGCGACGTCTGGACCAAACTTTTCCAGACGATCGTCATGGCATTCCTCGGAACGCTGCTGGGGTCGCTCGCCGCTTTCCCGCTCGCCTTCCTGGCGGCACGCAACATCACGCCGAACCGGCTGCTCAATCAGATGCTCAAGCGTTTCTTCGATTTCCTGCGGTCGGTCGACATGCTGATCTGGGCGCTGTTCCTGACACGCGCCTTCGGGCCCGGCCCGCTTGCCGGCAGCGGCGCGATCTTCCTCACCGAGACCGGTACGCTCGGCAAGCTCTATTCCGAAGGGCTGGAGAATATCGACAACAAGCCGCGGGAAGGCATCAAATCGACCGGCGCTCAAGCCGTGCTGGTCCATCGTTACGGCATTATGCCGCAGATCGTTCCCGTCATCGTCAGCCAGACGCTCTACCAATGGGAATCGAACGTGCGTGGCGCGACGATTATCGGCGCCGTCGGCGCCGGCGGCATCGGTCTCAAACTCTGGGAGGCGATGCGCACCAACGCCAACTGGGAAAACGTCGCCTACATGGTCATCCTGATCCTGATCGTCGTCTTCCTTTTCGACGCCGCCTCGAACGCGCTGCGCCACCGGCTGATGGGCACGAAAACCCACTGAGCCATCGGCCGGAAAGGCTGTGGCGGCGCTGCCGCCATCATCATTCTGTCACGGAAATCTTTTAGCCGGGAACCTGCTTGCGGTTCGCCGCCAAATCACTGCACATTGCGCTCCCCGTTTCGACGATCCCCAGGATAAAAGCCTTGCGCTACGCTCTCTATTTCTCGCCGCCGAAGGATGATCCCCTGACCGGCGCGGCCTCGCGCTGGCTCGGCCGCGATGCTTTCAGTGACGAGACCTATCCTGCACCGGAGCATGAGCAACTCGGTGCGGCAGAGCAGTTCGACCTGACCGCCGATCCGCGCCGCTACGGCTTTCACGCGACGATCAAGGCGCCGTTTTCGCTCGCCGCTTCGGTCACCGAGAGGGATCTGATGGCCGTCGTCGAGGAGTTTGCCGCGCGCACTGAAGCCTTCGAGGTTCCCGAACTGGTGCTCGGCCAGCTCGGCCGTTTTTTTGCCCTTGTTCCCGGTTCTGTTCATCAACCGCTTCAGGATTTCGCCGCGAAGGTGGTAAGGTCCTTCGAACCGTTTCGCGCAGCGTTGTCCGAAGCCGATATGGCGCGGCGCAACCCGGAGAAGCTCAGCGACAGCCAGCGCGCCAATCTGCAGCGCTGGGGTTATCCCTATGTGATGGAGGATTTCGGCTTCCACATGACGCTCACCGGCCAGGTGCCCGAGCCACGCGCCGCGGTGATGAAAACCATTCTGACCGAACGTTTTGCCGATTTCACCGGCCGGCCGCTTACGATTTCCGGCCTCGCCGTCTTCACCGAGGAAACGCGCGGCGCACCGTTCAAAGTTCATTCCTGGCTGCCGCTTTCCGGCGCCAAAAGCTGAAAGACCCGACGAGATGAGCAAAGAGACCGTGTTTTCCAACGCCCGCATCGTTCTTGAGGATGACATCCTCGCGGGGTCGATTGTCATTCGCGACGGCAAGATCGCCGATATTTCCGAAGGCAACTCGGTAGCCGGCGAAGATTTCGAAGGCGATTACATCATTCCCGGCCTCGTCGAGTTGCATACCGACCATCTCGAAGGCCATTATCAGCCGCGTCCCGGCATCCGCTGGAACAAGACGGCCGCGGTGCAGGCGCATGACGCCCAGATCGTCACCTCGGGCATCACCACGGTGTTCGACTGCCTGCGCATGGGGGCTGATGAGGACGGCGGCTTCGAACATGGCGAGATGCGCGAGATGGCCGATGCCATCCAGTCGGCGGAGAAGGAAGGCCGGCTGCGCGCCGAGCATCTCCTCCACCTGCGCTGCGAGGTCTCGGCCGACAATGTGCTCGAACATTTCGCCGATTTCGAAAACGACCGGCATGTGCGCCTGGTCTCGCTGATGGATCATGCCCCCGGCCAGCGGCAGTTCCAGACGATGGATCAATATATCTTCTATTATCAGAAGAAGCGGGGCTTAAGCGACGAGGTCTTCGCGCGCTTCGTCGCCAAGCGCCAGGCGGAATCGGCGCGCAATTCGACACCGCATCGCAATGCCATCGCCAAGGTCTGCGCCGAGCGCGGC
Organism: Rhizobium sp. N122; assembly: GCF_002211295.1. Classification (NCBI taxonomy): domain Bacteria; kingdom Pseudomonadati; phylum Pseudomonadota; class Alphaproteobacteria; order Hyphomicrobiales; family Rhizobiaceae; genus Rhizobium; species Rhizobium sp. N122. The sequence continues at coordinate 68,264 of NZ_LOKU01000002.1, forward strand.
ATCACCGTCGCAAGCCATGACGACGCGACGCTCTCCCATGTCGACGAGGCGATCGACAACGGCGTGCGGCTTGCCGAATTCCCGACCAGCTTCGATGCCGCCCGCGCCTCGCACGAACATGGCATGAGCGTGCTGATGGGCGCGCCGAACATCGTGCGCGGCAAATCCCACTCCGGCAATATCGCCGCCCGCGACCTCGCCGAGATGGGCGTGCTCGACGTGCTGTCTTCCGATTACGTGCCGCTCAGCCTGCTGCATGCGCCCTTCATCCTCGCCGATGAAGTCGAGAGCATCACCCTGCCGAAGGCGATCGCCATGGTGACGTCGACGCCGGCGCGCACCGTCAGTCTCAACGACCGCGGCCGGATCGCCACCGGGCTGCGCGCCGATCTCGTCCGCGTCCACCGTTCGCATGGCGTGCCGGTGACACGCTCCGTCTGGCGCCAAGGACGCCGTGTCGCATGAGCCCGTACGAACCCCATCCAGGAGCCGGAGCCGAGCGCGGCATCATGGTCGTCGTCGTCGGGCCGAGCGGCGCCGGCAAGGACACGCTGATGAACCTTGCCGCCCGGCATTTCGCCGGCCGTGCCGAGGTTCATTTCACCCGCCGCGTCATCACCCGCCACCGCGACGCCGGCGGCGAAGACCATCTTTCCGTCTCCCTCCAAGGATTTGCCGCCATGGAGCAGTCGGGCTCCTTCGCCGTCTGGTGGGAGGCGCACGGCTTGAAATACGGTATTCCGGCCGAGGTCTCGGTGGCATTGTCGCGCGGCCATGTCGTCGTCGCCAATGGCTCGCGCTCGGCGCTTCACCGTTTCCAGGCGGCTTTCCCGCGGCTCAAGGTGATCAACGTCACCGCTCGCCCGGAAGTGCTTGCCAGCCGGCTGGAGGCGCGCGGGCGCGAGACGCATGAGGATATCATGGCCAGACTTGCCCGCGGGCCGCTGACGGTGCGCGGCGACTACGACGTGGCGGAACTCGACAATAGCGGCTCGCTCGAAGAGGCCAAGCAGAAGATGGTCACGATCCTCGACGGGCTGCTCGCCGAGGTGCATTGACCGCAATTGAGAGGAAGGGCATGGGCGCCATCCAAGTGGTCGACTACGATCCTTCCTGGCCGCGGCTCTTTGCTGACATCAGCGCCGGGATCTCCATCCTGCCTGGCAATCTCGTGCTGTCCATCGACCATATCGGCAGCACGTCGGTGCCCGGCCTGGCGGCCAAGCCGAAGATCGATCTCGATGTCGTCACGATCTCCGACGACGTTCTGCCAATGGCGATCGAAATGGTGCGCGCTGCCGATTTTGTCTTCCACGGCGATAGGGGAGACAAACGCTGGGCGTTCACCCGAGATCACGAAGCCTATGGGTTCAAGCTCTATCTCTGCGGCCCCGGCAATCGCGCCCATCGGGAGCGCATCCTGTTTCGAGACTACCTTCGGGATCACCCCGAAAGGGCCACGGCCTATGCCGATCTGAAACGCCGCCTGGCTGTAGAGGCAGGCGGCGATTGGGACGTCTACACCGGTGGAAAGACCGCATTCGTCAGCGAGACAGTGCAATTGGCAGAGTGCGTAACGCACTCCGCGCCTGATTAATCGCCGTCACCCCGACCGGAAACGATCTCGCGCTTGCCGACATGGTTGGCCGGCCCGACCAGGCCTTCCTTTTCCATGCGCTCGACCAACGAGGCGGCTCTGTTGTAGCCGATGCCGAGGCGGCGCTGGATGTAGGAGGTGGAGCACTTCTTGTCGCGCATGACGACCTTGACCGCCTGCTCGTAGAGCTCGTTGCCATCCTCGGAGGCCATGGCGCTCTTGTCGAAGACGGCGCCGGCTTCCTCCTCTTCGGGCTCTTCCTCCTCGTCGGCGGTAACGGTGTCGAGATATTCGGGGCGGCCCTGGGTCTTCAGATGGGCAACGACCTTCTCGACCTCGGCATCCGAGACGAAGGGACCGTGGACGCGGGAAATCCGCCCGCCGCCCTGCATATGCAGCATATCGCCCTGGCCGAGCAGCTGTTCTGCGCCCTGTTCGCCGAGGATGGTGCGGCTGTCGATCTTCGAGGTGACCTGGAAGGAAATGCGGGTCGGGAAGTTCGCCTTGATCGTGCCGGTGATGACGTCGACCGACGGGCGCTGCGTCGCCATGATCAGATGGATGCCGGCCGCGCGCGCCATCTGCGCCAGACGCTGGATCGCGCCTTCGATTTCCTTGCCGGCGACCATCATCAGGTCGGCCATTTCGTCGACAATGACGACGATATAAGGCATCGGCGTCAGGTCCAGCGCCTGGCTTTCCTCGATCGGGGCGCCGGTGCCCTTATCGAAGCCGACCTGGACCATGACATGGATGGTCTCGCCCTTGTCGCGGGCCTGCGCCACGCGGTCGTTGTAACCGTCGATATTGCGCACGCCGAGGCGCGACATCTTGCGGTAACGCTCTTCCATTTCGCGCACGGCCCATTTCAGCGCCATCACCGCCTTCTTCGGATCGGTAACGACGGGCGTCAGGAGATGGGGAATGCCGTCATAGACGGAGAGTTCGAGCATCTTCGGGTCGACCATGATCAGCCGGCACTGTTCCGGCGTCATACGGTAGAGCAGCGACAGAATCATCGTGTTGATGGCGACCGACTTACCCGAGCCGGTGGTGCCGGCGACGAGCAGATGCGGCATCTTGGCAAGCTCGGCAATGACAGGCTCGCCGCCGATCGTCTTGCCGAGGCCGAGCGCCAGCTTATAGCCGCTCTTCTCGAAATCCTGGCTCTCGATCATTTCGCGGAAATAGACCGTTTCGCGGGTGACGTTCGGCAATTCGATGCCGATGACGTTGCGGCCGGGCACGACGGCGACACGGGCCGACAGCGCCGACATCGAGCGGGCGATATCGTCGGCCAGGCCGATGACGCGCGACGACTTCACGCCCGGCGCCGGCTCGAATTCATAAAGGGTGACGACGGGACCGGGGCGGACATGGATGATCTCGCCCTTGATGCCGAAATCTTCAAGCACACTTTCCAGAAGCCCGGCATTCTGCTCCAGCGTCTCCTGCGACATGATCTCGCCGAGCCGCTCCGGCGGCTCCTGCAACAGGGCACGCGGCGGGAATTCATAGCCGGAGGCGTCGATCCTTTCCGGCCTTGCCGCCAGGCGCGGCGACGGCAGAACCGCGGCGACGGGCGGCGTGCGCTGGGGCACTGGCGCGACCTGAGGGGCTGGAGCGACGTGAAGAGAAGGCGCCGCCTGAGGCGCGGGCGCAATCGGCGAGTTCGGTGCAGGCGCGGGAGCCGGCACAACAGGGATCTCGACAGGAATGCGCCGCGGCCGTTCTAGGGATATGGCGGCCGGAGGGCGCGGGGCAGGCTTTGCGGAGGGCGCAGGCGCCGGCGGAACCGGGCGGGAGGCGACGGGAGCAGCGGCCGGCCGGCCCGGGCGCCATTCCATGATGCGGAACAGCGACGTGATCGATTCTGGCGCCGTCTCGGCCTTCGGGAACGAGATCACGGCAGGGGCGCGAACCGGCTCGGCCTCTTCGAAGGCCATGACCTCCCAGAAGGCGAAATCCGAAATGGAAGAAAGCTCGGCGGTGGCCCGGAAGGCCGGCGCGGCCGGCTCGTCGGGAACGAAAGATGGCTGCAGTTCGATCATCTGCGGTGCTGCGGGAAGTTCGTCCGCCTCCGGCAGATAGATATCGAAGGGCACATCTACGGCGACCGGCTCGATCCGTATCGCCTGCTGTTCAATCTGCGAATCATCGCGGACGGGTTCATCCGGCGCCCGCCGCTTGCTGATCAGCGTTTCCGGCGTGCGGGTAAAACGGACGTTCGGCGCGAGGGAAAAATTGCTCTGCCAGATCGGCGCCGCCGGCTTTTCTCCCGGCTCTACCGCCGGAAGGTCCGTTTCAATCCCGCTGGAAAAGTCCCCGGCATCCGTCAAATTGGTTCTGGGAAAACGCATGCGTCCGCTACTCACTCATGCCTAACAAATTACGACCCTACCGGGATAGAAAAGGAAGGTTAATAAGTTCCTTCCCGCCGTATCGTTCCGATACGGCTCCCGTCGCTAATTCGCTGCGATTTCAGTGAGTTGAATCAAACGGAAAAATCTTTGCCTATTTTGTGGAGACGAGGCTAATGCGCCTCGTCCCAATTGCTGGCGGCGCGCGCGTCGACCCTCAGCGGCACGCGCATTTCGAGCGCCGGCATGGTGGCGTTTTCCATGACCGAGACGATAACCGGCATCGCCTTTTCGACATCCTCATCCTCGACTTCGAAAATAAGTTCGTCATGCACCTGCAGCAGCATGCGGACACGCTCGCCAAGACCGACCTCGGCGAGCGCCGGCTCCATCCTGATCATCGCCCGGCGGATGACGTCGGCAGCCGAGCCCTGGATCGGCGCGTTGATCGCGGCGCGCTCGTTGAAGGCGCGCACCGACGGATTGGAAGAGCGGATTTCGGGGTAGTTGATTCGCCGCCCGAAGATGGTTTCGACATAGCCCTTGTCGCGCGCCATGGCCTTGCGGCTTTCCATATAGTCGCGGATTCCGGGGAAACGCTCGAAATACTTCTTGATGTAGTCGCCGGCTTCCGACCGCTCGATCGACAGCTGGTTGGCAAGGCCGAAGGCCGAGATGCCGTAGATGATGCCGAAATTGATCGCCTTGGCGCGACGTCGCACCTCGCCTGGCATGCCCTCGACCGGCACGCCGAACATTTCCGACGCCGTCATCGCGTGAATGTCGACGCCATCCTCGAAGGCCTTGGTCAGCTGCGGGATCTCGGCCACATGGGCAAGCACGCGCAATTCGATCTGGCTGTAGTCGGCGGAAATCAGCTTGTGGCCCGGCGTCGAGATGAAGGCGGTGCGGATCTTGCGGCCTTCCGCGGTGCGCACCGGAATGTTCTGCAGGTTCGGCTCGGAGGAGGACAGGCGCCCCGTCGTCGTCGAGGCCAGCGAATAGGAGGTGTGGACCCGCTTGGTCTCCGCGTGCACATAACCGGGCAGCGCGTCGGTATAGGTGGATTTCAGCTTGGTGAGCTGGCGCCAGTCGACGATCTTACGCGGCAGCTCGAAACCGGCGGCGGCCAGATCCTCGAGCACCGAGGCAGAGGTCGACCATTGCCCGGTCTTCGTCTTGCTGCCGCCGGCAAGACCCATCTTGCCGAACAGGATATCGCCGAGCTGCTTCGGCGAGCCGATATTGAACCGCTCGCCGGCGAGCGTATAGATCTCGTCTTCCAGGCGCGCAGCACCCTGGGCCAGTTCGCCGGACAGGCGCGACAGGATCTGCCGGTCGACGGTGATGCCGCGGGCTTCCATGCGCGCCAGCACCGGCAGCAGCGGCCGCTCAAGCCGTTCATAGACGCTGGTCAATCCGGCGGCCGCCAGCCGCGGCTTCAGCACCAGCCACAGCCGCAGCGTCACGTCGGCATCTTCGGCGGCATAATGGGTGGCGCGGTCGATATCGACGAGATCGAAGGTGACGTTCGCCTTGCCGCTGCCGGCCACATCCTTGTAGGGGATGGGCGTATGACCGAGGAATTTTTCCGAGAGCGGATCCATGCCATGGGCGCCGGTGCCGGCGTCGAGCACGTAGGAGATCAGCATCGTGTCATCGAAGCTCTTGGTCTCGATGCCGTAACGCTTCAACAGCAGATAATCGTATTTCAGGTTCTGCGCGACCTTGAGGACCGCACCGTCCTCCAGCAGGGCCTTCAGCCGCGGCAAGGCATCGCGCATGGGGATCTGGTTGTCGGCAAGGCCGCCGCCGAGCAGATCGCCGACGCCGTTCTTATGGGTGAGCGGCACATAGGCGGCGCGGATCTTCGTGCCGGTGGGATCGGCCGTATTGTCGGCGATCGCCAGCGAGAAGCCGACAAGCTCGGCCTGCATCGCATCCAGCGAGGTCGTCTCGGTATCGAAAGCAACGAGGCCGGTATCGCGCGCATCGGCGATCCACCGGTCGAGCGTGGCGAGATCGCGGATCGTCACATAGGTCGAATGATCGAAGGGCAGTGTGGCAAAAGCTTCGGCCCGCGCCTTGGCGAGATCGGCAGGCGAAAAGGCGCCTTCGACCGAAGCTTTGGCCTTCGCACGCGGCGGCACCGGCACCGATTCGCCCGAGATCTCGGGGATGCCGCCGGCAACCGGGGCCGGCTCGGCCGCGTCGAGATCGGGGCCGTGGGCAGCCTTGCCCCATTCGATGTGGACGATCGCCGGTTCGATGGCGCTGGCATCGCAATCGCAGACTTCGGCGACGCGGCGCGTCAGCGTCGTGAATTCCATCGTCTTGAGGAAGCCGATCAGCTTCGGGCCGTTCTGCGGCTCCAGCACCAGCGCGTCGAGATCGAGGTCGAGCGGCACATCGGTGCGCAGCCGCACGAGGTCGCGAGAGAGCCTGGCCATATCGATATTGGCAAGGATCGTCTCGCGGCGCTTGACCTGCTTGATCTCGGTGGCGCGGTCGAGCAGCGTGTCGAGATCGCCGTATTCCTCCAGCAGCTGGGCGGCGGTTTTCGGGCCGATGCCAGGGATGCCGGGCACATTGTCGACGGAATCACCGGTCATCGCCTGCAGGTCGATCATCTTTTCCGGCGGCACGCCCCATTTCTCGATCACATCGGGAATGCCGATCTGCTTGTCCTTCATGCTGTCATACATATGGACATTCGGGCTGACGAGCTGCATCAGGTCCTTGTCGGAAGAGACGATGGTGACATCAGCCCCTGTTGCCTCGGCCTGGCGGGCATAGGTGGCGATGATATCATCGGCCTCGAAGCCTTCGGTCTCGATGCAGGGCAGGTTGAAGGCGCGGGTCGCCTCGCGGATCAGGCCGAACTGGGGAACGAGCTCTTCCGGCGGGGCGGAGCGGTTCGCCTTGTAGGCGTCGTAGAGATCCTTGCGGAACGTCTTGGCGGAATAGTCGAAGATGACGGCAAGATGGGTCGGCGTGACGCCGACATCGGTATTGCGCGCATCCCTCAACAGCTTCCACAGCATGTTGCAGAAACCGGAAACGGCGCCGATCGGCAGGCCGTCGGTCTTGCGGGTCAGCGGTGGCAGTGCATGAAACGCCCGGAAGATGAATCCGGAACCATCGACTAGGAAGAGGTGATCGCCTTTTTTCATGGCTGCATGGATAGCGCGGGCACGGGACGAGGTCCATCTAAAGTTCGGCGGGTGGCGCGGAAGATTCCGCTCACCAAACTGTTACCGATTTGTAACGATCGCCCTCCCTTGAAAAACCACATTCTCAGGCACAAATCCATGTCACCGGCGCTTGATCGCGCCGCGGGTCTGATTACCGGCTTGTCCCCCGCCGCGTCAGGCTTGGACAAAGGCCTTATCCCCCTCTCCGGGCCTTTGTCCCCACTTTAAGGTCGCCATGGCCAACCTCCAGGCCATGGCGACTTTTGTTTTTTCCAGGCCCTCGAAATTATCATCGCCCCTCGCATATTTTGAAGTATCGCATGCGATTTGCTGCATTGTCTCCGGGATGGTTTTGAGCCTAACTTGCAATCATGGGATTTAACCGCATGGATTCGGGAGCTTACCTTGCCAGCCAACTGGCGAAGGGTTTTGCTCGCTCGCTGCATCAGCGCGCGGTCGGCCTCGGTTTTTCTCCGGGCCAGTTTCCCATTCTGCTGGAGCTCTGGGCCGAGGACGGGCTGACCCAGAAACAGCTTCTCGAGCGGGTCGATATCGAGCAGGCGACCATGGCCAATACGCTGTCGCGCATGGTCCGCGACGGGCTGATCGAGCGCCGGCCGCATCCATCCGACAAGCGGGCGCAACTGCTCTTCCTAACGCCGAAGGCCCGCGCCATGGAGGCCGAGGCGATCGAAACCGCGCGCGAGGCCGACCTTGCGCTGTTTAAGGGCTTTCGGGGTTTCGAGCGCGAGCTGACGCTCGAATATATCCGCCGGCTTCTGGAAAACGCCAAGGCGCTCTGAGGGCGATCATTCGCTGCGATTATTCGCTGACAAGACGTGTGCGCCGTCGCGGCGGCATGCCGGTTCCGGCCTGCTCCGACAGGATGCTTTTGCGAACGACTGGCTTCATGCTCGGCTCGATATCCGGCTTGCCGAGCAACAGGCCCTGCACCTGCGCGCAGCCTTCCTCGACGACGATCCGGCGCTGCATTTCCGTTTCCACACCCTCGGTGACGACGGGCATGCCGAGACTGTGGCCGAGGCCGATGATCGCGCGCACGATCGATCGCGCCGCCGCATCATGCTCCAGCACGCCGGTGAAGCTGCGGTCGACCTTGATTTTGTCGAAGGGAAACGAGCGCAGGTTCGACAGTGACGAGTAGCCGGTGCCGAAATCGTCCATGACGATGTGCACCCCCAACCGACGCAGGCGCTGGAGCGTTGCCATCACCCGGTCGCGATCGCGGATCAGGGCTGTCTCGGTGATCTCAAGCTCCAGCCGATCGGCTGCGAGCCCCGTCTCGGCGAGGACCGCCTCGACCCGCTCGCACAGGTTGGGCAGCATGAACTGCACCGGCGAAACATTGACCGCAATCCTCAGCGGCTGCGGCCAGCGCGCGGCCTCCATGCAGGCCTGCTGCAATATCCATTCGCCGAGCTGAACGATCGATCCGCTTTCCTCGGCGATCGGGATGAAAATGTCGGGCTCGGTCAGGCCGTGGCCCGGCCGGTGCCAGCGCATCAAGGCCTCGTAGCCGCTGATCTCGCCGTTCTGCGCGTTGAGGATCGGCTGATAGCTGACATGGAGTTGGTTGCGGATGATCGCGTGGCGCAGGTCGCTTTCGATCTGGCGGCGGTTGCGCGCCGCTTCGTCCATTTCCGCGTCGAAGAAACAGGCCCTGCCGCGGCCATCATGCTTGACCCGGTAGAGCGCGGTATCGGCATTGTTGCAGAGTTCTTCGGCCGTGCGCCCGTCCCTCGGATAGAACGCGATGCCGAGGCTGACGCCGACGGCTGTGGGGTCACGGGCCGTGTCCATCTCGGCGGCGAATTCGTCGATGATATCAGCCGCAAGCTTTTGCGCCGACGCCGGCTGCTGCCCGGCGGACTGGATGATGGCGAATTCGTCGCCGCCGAGCCGGGCGATCGTATCGTTCTCGCCGGCCACCCGGCGCAGGATGGAGGCGACCTTGCGGAGAATGCGGTCGCCTTCCGCGTGGCCGAAAATGTCATTGACGGCCTTGAACCGATCGAGGTCGAGACAGAACAGCGCGACCTCGGTGTTCTTGCGTTCCGCCACCTGCAGCGCCTGCCGGATACGGGTGTCGAACAGCGACCTGTTGGGCAGATCGGTGAGCACGTCGTGGTGGGCGAGATGCTCGATCATCTCCTCGGCCTGCTTGCGCTCGGTGAGGTCACGCACCGCCAGCACCTCGCAATTGCGGCCGCGATAAACGATCCTGCTGGCGTTTGCTTCCACGGCAATCTCTCTGCCGGTGCGGGTGTTCAGCAGCGTCTCGCCGGACCTGTTCTCCCGAGGTCCCTGAACGACCGTCAGCACATCCGAGGGAGCCTTGCCCGAGAGATCGGCAAGCTTCCAGCCCGACAAGGCCTGGAACCGTTCGTTGACATCGATGATCCGGCCGTCGCGCAGGATCAGCAGCCCCTCCTGCGAGGCATTGGCAAGTCCGCGCAGATCCGTCAGATGGCTCTGGACGAAGACCACGGCAAGCGCGACCAGGATAAGAGCCGTTGCCGCCACCACGACAATGGCGGCGAGCACCCGGGTGTCGAGCACCAATGTGGGAACCTGCATGCCGGGGTCCGGCACAAGCGTAATGCTGCCCATCGAGATGAAGTGAAGGGTGCAGATGGCGAGGACGAAGACCAGCGACGAGGTCAGGAGACGCCTTATGCCCTTCAGATTGAAGAAGATATGGAAGGCGGCGCTCGACAGTAGCATTCCGGCGACGACCGCCGTCAGCGTCATCACCGGATCGTAGAGGATGACCGCCTGTGTCTCGATCGCCTGCATGCCGGTCAGGTGCATGGAGGCGATGCCAAACGCCATCAGAATTCCGCCGCGGACACGGGAAAACCGTCCCTCACGTTGCGAGCCGGCGAGGATCGCCACCCATGAGCCTGCGACCGACAGCAAAAAGGAAAGCAGCGTCAGGTCGAGCGCGTAACTGATCGGCGTGCCGCCGTCATAAGCGAGCATCGCGATGAAATGCGTTGCCCATACGCCGGTGCCGAAGGCAAAGCCCGACGCACCGATCCAGAGCTTGCGCTGCCCGGCGTCGCACTCCTGGGCACGGGAAAGCAGCAGCATCGCCGCCATGGCGCCAACCAGACAGACCGCGGCCGCCACGATGACCAGGCGCCAATCGTGATTGTCGCGAATACAGGCAATGACCGAAAACATCTGCGCCCCCCCGAACAGCTGGTTTTCGGTCGATGCTATTTAGGTTGTGCTAATTAACTGTAAATTGAATTAGATCTTTCTTTATTATCGTGAGCCGCCCCCTCCACGAGGTTGGATCCACGTCGTTTCGGCACGCTTGCGCGCCCCTGATTTTTTCCTTTTCCGCCTCGCCTGCTTTCCTGCTTTGGTCTATCGTCCCGCCAAATTTCGAAAAGGAGTCGAAAATGGCCGACATACAACCGGTTCTTTCGCGTGTGGACCAGAATCTTTCTTCGAGCCTCGAAAAGCTGTTCGAGCTGCTGCGCATCCAGTCGATTTCCACCGATCCCGCCTACAAACCCGAATGCCGCAAGGCCGCCGAATGGCTCGTCCGCTATCTCGAAACGCTCGGCTTCGAAGCCTCCGTTCGCGACACGCCAGGCCATCCGATGGTCGTCGCCCACCATGCCGGCGCGTCCACCGACGCGCCGCACGTTCTGTTCTACGGCCATTACGACGTTCAGCCGGTCGACCCGATCGAGCTTTGGGAAAACGACCCCTTCGAGCCGTCGATCAAGGATGTCGGCGACGGCCGCAAGATCCTGACAGGCCGCGGCACCTCCGACGACAAGGGCCAGTTGATGACCTTCGTCGAGGCCTGCCGCGCCTATAAGGAAATCAACGGCGCGCTTCCCTGCCGCATCACCATTCTCTTCGAAGGCGAAGAAGAATCCGGCTCGCCGTCGCTGAAGCCCTTCCTCGAAGCCAATGCCACCGAACTCAAGGCCGATTATGCGCTGGTCTGCGATACCGGCATGTGGGACCGCGACACGCCGGCGATCGCCGCCGCACTGCGCGGCCTTGTCGGCGAGGAAGTCACCGTCACGGCCGCCGACCGCGACCTGCATTCCGGTCTCTTCGGGGGCGCTGCGGCCAATCCGATCCACATTCTCGTCGAGGCTCTCGCCGGCCTGCATGACAAGACGGGCCGCATCACGCTTGACGGTTTCTACGACGGCGTCGAGGAAACTCCCGACAACATCAAGGCGTCATGGGAGACGCTCGGCAAGACCGCCGAGAGCTTCCTCGGCGAAGTCGGCCTTTCCATTCCCTCCGGCGAAAAGGGCCGTTCAGTGCTGGAGCTCACCTGGGCGCGGCCGACCGCCGAAATCAACGGCATCTGGGGCGGATATACCGGCGAAGGCTTCAAGACGGTGATCGCCGCCAAGGCTTCGGCGAAGGTTTCGTTCCGCCTCGTCGGCACGCAGGATCCGGCCGCCGTCCGCGAGGCTTTCCGCGCCTATATGCGTTCAAAGATTCCGGCCGACTGCTCGGTCGAGTTCCATCCGCATGGCGGCTCGCCGGCGATCCACCTCTCCTATGATTCGCCGGTTCTGACCAAGGCGAAGACGGCGCTGTCCGACGAGTGGCCGAAACCCGCCATCGTCATCGGCATGGGCGGGTCGATCCCGATCGTCGGCGACTTCCAGAAAATGCTTGGCATGGAATCGCTGCTCGTCGGCTTCGGCCTCAGCGACGACCGCATCCATTCGCCAAACGAGAAATACGAGCTTGTCTCCTACCACAAGGGTATCCGCTCCTGGGTGCGGATTCTTCAGGCGCTCGCCGCCTGAACGAAACGGACTGCCAGATCGCGACAACAAAAAGGCCGGTGAAAACCGGCCTTTCGTCATCCGCCCGCTCGGTGCCAGTACATCCGTGGTCAACGAGAAGCGGGTATTGCAGCCAGACTGCCTCGGAAAGGTTAACAGATCGTTAACGGCGCGCGGGATCGCCGCGTCATTGGAAGCACTCGACGGCCTCAAGGCATTGGCAGCAGTTTCGCGTTCAAGCTACGTTCATCGCGGGCCGCATATAAGTCATTGAAAGACAAGGTGAATGATAACGCTTTCGCAAATGCGGGCGGTCGCTCGACCTTTCGTTTCAGACGGCGGACGCCAGGCATGTGCAGCCAGGCGATGGCCAAATGCGCCTACGAGGAGTGAGAAAGCGTGAAAAATCTGTTTGCTAAAATTGCCGCGGCCGGCCTGTTCATGCTGGCGCCCGTGATCGCGCAGGCTGCCGAAGGCTATGCGACGGCGAACGTCAACATGCGCGCGGGTCCGAGCACCCGATATCCCGCCGTCGCGGTCATACCCGCCGGCTCCTCCGTTGAGATCCGCGGCTGCCTTTCCGATCTCAACTGGTGCGACGTGGAGTTCTACGGTGGCCGCGGCTGGGTCTCCGGCCAATATGTGCAAGCCCTCTATCAGCAGCGCCGCATCTATGTCGGTCCGCAATATTACCGTCCGCTCGGCATTCCGGTCATCCGCTTCAGCGTCGACAATTACTGGGATCGTTACTACCGCAACCGCGATTTCTATCGTGAGCGCGACCGCTGGAGCCGCGGCCCGGACTACTATTATCGCGACCGCGATAATCGGGATCGTGACAGAGATCGCGATAATCGGGATCGGGATTGGCGGGATCGCGATCGGAACTGGCGCGACGGCGATCGCAACCGGGACGGCGACAGAGATCGGCGAGATCGAGATCGCAACAGAGACTGGCGCGACCGAAATGGCGACCGGGACGGCCGCGACGACAATCGACGGGACGACCGGAGAGACGGGGATCGCAGACCCGATCGCAGGGATTTGGATTGCCGGCCCGGCGATCCTTCCTGCGACCAATAAGATAGGAAGGGGCGGTGGCAGCGCCGTCCCTTTCGCCTGCCCGGCCACCGGCGGGCAGGCAAGAAAAAGCCCGGCGCTCCCATGAGGGGATGCACCGGGCCTGATGTCGATCGGCGCGTGTTGAGGGGAGACGGCCGATCCGGGCGCGGGACGTGAGGGGCTGTCCCGCTTCCTCCTAAACCATCGCGGAGCCCATTGGTTCCACCAACCAGTCAAAAGATGTGCGCAGAGTGCCGAAAGCAGCGCGCGCATTTCGGCCCGCAACGCATCTTCAGCTGCTTCTTCGCTCCTCCTGGAAGATCACCGACAATTTGATGTGAGGGCACCGTGATGCCCTTGTGCTGCGGGATTCTTTATTGCACTTTCATGATGCTGCGGATCGATTATCCGTTCGAGGCTGGACCCTGATGGTGCAAGACTACCTGGCTTTCTTCGGGCTTTTCGGCGCCCGGGCAACCGCGACAGACATTACCGTTTGGCATAAACACAATCCTATCCTTCCCGTCCGCCTTACCGACGGCGCGCCTCTCAACCCTTCCGGCCAGATATGGCGCCGATTTCATCTCGGCGTGTGGGAATATAAGCAGGACCCGGAGACCCTCGAGGACTACGAAGCCCGTCAGTTCTGAGCGCCCCCGGCGGGTTCTGCTTTCCATTATTAACACCCCGTTAAATCGCCGCATTTACAGTTCAATCGGGTGACGGCGCCTGCCGCATGATTTCATCCTTCAATCGGAATCGGTTTAAGGGGAAAATTATGCAGCAGTTCAAAGTGCTACCGCGTCCTTTGCGCGTCTTTTGATGCGTGGCGCAGTAGAAGAGTGCCGTTGTGCGAAGTCACGCTTCGCGATCGAACATGGGGTGTGACCGGTCGGCGATGGCGGGCAGAGGTAGATCAGGCGACAGAATCGAACCGTCCTTCAGCGGCCGCCCGGCACGCGACGATGACCAGTTTTCCCTCGATGCCGATGACCGCATTGCCGGGAGCCGATCCACACGGCGTGGCAGCTCCAAGCCGCCGCCGGAACGCCCTGCCCCGCGGCGGCGGCGCGAGCTGCGAGAGCGCGAAGGCGGCAGTTTTTTCGGCTTCCTGCGCCGGGTGGTCTACTGGTGCGTCGTGCTGTTCATCTGGGTCGGCATCGGCGTTGCCGGGCTTGTCGTCTATTATGGCTCGCGCATGCCGAGCGCCAGCACTTGGGCGATCCCGGAACGACCACCGAACGTCAAGATCACCGCCGTCGACGGCAGCGTCATCGCCAATCGCGGCGCCACCGGCGGCGAGGCGTTGTCGCTCGAAAACATGTCGCCCTATATTCCGGAAGCCGTCATCGCCATCGAGGACCGGCGTTTCTATTCGCATTTCGGCGTCGACCCGCTCGGCCTCGGCCGGGCGATCGTCACCAACTTCACCGCCGGCCACATGGTGCAGGGTGGCTCGACGCTGACGCAGCAGCTTGCCAAGAACCTCTTCCTCTCTCCTGAAAGGACGCTGGAACGCAAGGTGCAGGAGGTGCTGCTTTCGCTCTGGCTGGAACAGAAATACACCAAGGACCAGATCCTTGCCATGTATCTCAACCGGGTGTTCTTCGGATCGAACGCCTATGGCGTCGAGGCGGCGTCGCGCCGTTATTTCAACAAGTCGGCGCGTGACGTGAACCTCGGCGAGGCCGCGGTGCTGGCCGGCCTGCTCAAGGCGCCGTCGCGACTTTCGCCGGCCCGCGACCCGGACGCCGCCAATGCGCGCGCGCAGCTCGTGCTTGCGGCAATGCGCGAACAGGGCTTCATCACCGATTCCGAGGTCAAGACCGCAATGTCGCAAACCCCGGCTTCCGCCAAGAGCTATTGGTCTGGCGCCGGACACTATGTCGCCGACATGGTGATGGACGAGCTGCCGGGCCTGATCGGCGACGTCAAGGAGGACGTCATCGTCGATACGACCATCGACAAGTCGCTGGAGAAGAAGGCCGAGCAATCGCTGGTCGACGTGCTCGACAAGGAGGGCGGAAAGCTCGACGCCTCGCAGGCGGCGCTGGTGTCGATCGACGGCACCGGCGCAATCCGGGCGCTCGTCGGCGGCAGGGACTATGCGACGAGCCAGTTCAACCGCGCCGTTAAGGCCAAACGCCAGCCAGGCTCCTCGTTCAAGCCCTTCGTTTATGCCGCCGCACTCGAAAAAGGACTGACGCCCTTTTCGGTGTTCAACGACGCGCCGATCCGTATCGGTGACTGGACGCCCGAAAATTACGAGAAGAAATACAATGGCGAGGTAACGCTGGCGACCGCACTCGCCAAGTCGCTGAACACGGTGGCCGCTCAGCTGGTGATGTATGACGGGCCGGATCAGGTGATCAAGCTCGCCCACCGGCTCGGCATCGAAAGCGAGCTGCAGCCGAACGCCTCGATCGCGCTCGGCACGTCCGAGGTGTCGCTGATGGAGCTCACCGCCTCCTATGCGGCCTTCATGAACGGCGGCTACAAGGCGACGCCGCACGTCATCCGCCGGGTGACGACCGCCGAGGGCAAGGTTCTCTACGAAAACACCTATGACAGCCCGCCGCGCGTGCTGTCCGAGCAGATCGCCGCCGAGATGGATGCGATGATGATGGGCGTCATCGACAGCGGCACCGGCAAGAGCGCCAAGATCCCCGGCTGGCAGGCAGCGGGAAAGACCGGCACGACGCAGAATTCGCGCGACGCGCTTTTCGTCGGCTTCACCAGCAACCTCACCACCGGCGTCTGGTTCGGCAATGACGACGGTAAACCGATGAAGAAGGTGACGGGCGGCGGTCTTCCTGCCAAAGCCTGGAAGGAATTCATGATCGCCGCCCATAAGGGTCTTTCGCCGGCGCCGCTCTTCGGCAACGGCCAGTTGATCGACGATCCCAATGGCCAGCCGATGGCGCAGGCAGCACCAGGCGATGGACAGTTGGCCAACGGGCAGCCGATGACGGCAGAGGCGCCGCCCTCGACGATCGGCGGCATTATTTCCGGTGTCTTCGGCGGCGACGGCAATTCAAACCGCTATCCGCAGGCGCCTGTCCGGCAACCGAGCGCGACCTCCGGCAACGGGCCGGTTCCTCCAGGCGACATTGCCGAAGGCGGCGGTTCCGGCTACGACGGCATAGTGCCGCCCGGCGACGTCGGGGGGCCGCAGTCGACCTCTTCCGTCCAGCCGCGGCGCACGACGCTGCTCGATCTGATCATGGGCCAGTGAGATGTTTTGCTGCATGGCCTGGACAAACCGGATGGTCTATAAATCGGCCGCTTTCCGGACGGCGGGCGGGCTCGTTCCCGGCGACTGTCAAAATTGACTGCAACACATTCGTTTTGCTGGATTCCGAGCCATTTCCCGCCTTGCAGTCCAGAAAACCGCTCCTTATATACGCCGCATCACCGCAATCACGATTGCGTAATCTTAAGTAGACCCATCCCGTAAGGGGCTGTCAGGGAATGCCTTCTCGGGGTTCAGACAGCTTGCTTCAAGGAGAGAATGACATGGCAAAAGTAATTGGTATCGACCTTGGAACGACGAATTCCTGCGTCGCAGTCATGGACGGCAAGGACGCGAAGGTTATCGAGAATGCGGAAGGTGCGCGCACGACCCCTTCCATGGTGGCCTTTTCCGAGGATAGCGAACGCCTCGTCGGCCAGCCGGCCAAGCGCCAGGCGGTCACCAACCCGACAAACACGCTCTTTGCAGTCAAGCGCCTGATCGGCCGCCGCTATGAAGATCCGACCGTCGAGAAGGACAAGCACCTCGTTCCCTTCACCATCGTCAAGGGCGACAATGGCGACGCCTGGGTCGAAGCCAATGGCAAGGGCTACTCGCCCGCACAGATTTCCGCGATGATCCTTCAGAAGATGAAGGAAACCGCCGAGTCCTACCTCGGCGAAAAGGTCGAAAAGGCCGTCATCACCGTTCCCGCCTATTTCAACGACGCACAGCGCCAGGCAACCAAGGATGCCGGCCGCATCGCCGGTCTTGAAGTTCTGCGCATCATCAACGAGCCGACCGCTGCCGCGCTCGCCTACGGCCTCGACAAAAAAGAAGGCAAGACGATTGCCGTCTACGACCTTGGCGGCGGCACCTTCGATATCTCGATCCTCGAGATCGGCGACGGCGTCTTCGAAGTGAAGTCCACCAACGGCGATACGTTCCTCGGCGGTGAAGACTTCGACATGCGTCTCGTCGAATATCTCGTCGGCGAATTCAAGCGCGACAACGGCATCGACCTTAAGAACGACAAGCTTGCCCTGCAGCGCCTCAAAGAAGCTGCCGAAAAGGCCAAGATCGAGCTTTCGTCCTCGCAGCAGACCGAAATCAACCTGCCGTTCATCACCGCCGATGCCTCCGGCCCGAAGCACCTGACGCTGAAGCTGACCCGCGCCAAGCTCGAGAGCCTGGTCGACGATCTGGTCCAGCGCACGATCGCGCCGTGCAAGGCAGCCCTCAAGGATGCCGGCGTCACCGCGGCCGAAATCGACGAAGTGGTTCTCGTCGGCGGCATGAGCCGCATGCCGAAGGTCCAGGAAGTCGTCAAGCAGTTGTTCGGCAAGGAGCCGCACAAGGGCGTCAACCCGGATGAAGTGGTCGCACTCGGCGCCGCCATCCAGGCCGGCGTTCTGCAGGGCGACGTCAAGGACGTGCTGCTGCTCGACGTCACGCCGCTGTCGCTCGGCATCGAAACGCTCGGTGGCGTCTTCACCCGCCTGATCGAACGCAACACGACGATCCCGACGAAGAAGAGCCAGACCTTCTCGACCGCCGAAGACAACCAGCAGGCCGTGACCATCCGCGTTTCGCAGGGCGAGCGTGAAATGGCTGCCGACAACAAACTGCTCGGCCAGTTCGACCTCGTCGGCCTGCCGCCGTCGCCGCGCGGCATGCCGCAGATCGAAGTCACCTTCGACATCGACGCCAACGGCATCGTGCAGGTTTCGGCCAAGGACAAGGGCACCGGCAAGGAACAGCAGATCCGCATCCAGGCTTCCGGCGGTCTTTCGGACGCCGACATCGAGAAGATGGTGAAGGATGCCGAAGCCCATGCCACCGAGGACAAGAAGCGCCGCGAGGCCGTCGAAGCCCGGAACCAGGCCGAAAGCCTGATCCACTCGACCGAAAAGTCGCTGAAGGATTACGGCGACAAGGTTTCCGAGGCCGACCGCACCGCGATCTCCGATGCGATCGCCGCGCTGAAGACCGCTTCGGAAGCAACCGAGCCGGATGCCGACGACATCAAGGCCAAGACCCAGACGCTGATGGAAGTGTCGATGAAACTCGGCCAGGCGATCTATGAAGCGCAGCAGGCCGAAGGCGGCGCTGCCGGCGATGCCTCTGCGGAAGGCGGCGACAATGTCGTCGATGCCGACTACGAGGAAATCAAGGACGACGACCGCAAAAAGTCCGCGTAATCCGCGACGGCGTGGTTATGCTTCAACACCTGATCCGGCTGCTCACCATGGCAGCCGGAAATCCATTTCCGGGGTTTAATCCTTAATGGCAAAAGCGGACTTTTACGAAACTCTGGGTGTAGCCAAGACGGCGGATGAGAAAGAGCTGAAGAGCGCCTTCCGCAAGCTGGCGATGAAATTCCATCCGGACAAGAACCCGGATGACAAGGACGCCGAACGCAAGTTCAAGGAAATCAACGAAGCCTACGAGATGCTCAAGGACCCGCAGAAGCGGGCGGCCTATGATCGCTACGGCCATGCGGCTTTCGAGCATGGCGGCATGGGCGGCGGTGGCGGCGGCGGATTTGCCGGCGGCGGCTTCTCCGACATCTTCGAGGACATCTTCGGCGAGATGATGGGCGGCGGACGGGCGCGCCAACGCTCGTCGGGCGGCCGCGAACGCGGCGCCGACCTTCGTTACAATATGGAAATCACGCTGGAAGAGGCTTTCTCCGGCAAGACGGCGCAAATCCGCGTTCCCACCTCGATCACTTGCGACGTCTGTTCGGGATCGGGCGCCAAGCCCGGCACGCAGCCGAAGAATTGCGGCACCTGCCAGGGAAGCGGGCGCGTGCGCGCCGCACAGGGCTTCTTCTCGATCGAGCGGACCTGCCCGACCTGCCACGGCCGCGGCCAGATCATTCCCGATCCCTGCCCGAAATGCCACGGCCAGGGCCGGGTGACGGAAGAGCGTTCGCTTTCGGTCAATATTCCCGCCGGCATTGAGGATGGCACACGCATCCGCCTGCAGGGCGAAGGCGAAGCCGGCGCCCGCGGCGGACCGGCAGGCGACCTCTATATCTTCCTGTCGGTGAAGCCGCATGAATTCTACCAGCGCGACGGCGCCGATCTCTATTGCGCCGTTCCGATCTCCATGACGACGGCCGCTCTCGGCGGCACCTTCGACGTGGCGACGCTCGACGGCACCAAGTCGCGCGTCAGCGTGCCCGAGGGCACGCAGGCCGGCAAACAGTTCCGCCTGAAGAGCAAGGGCATGCCGGTGCTGCGTTCGGCGCAGACAGGCGATCTCTACATCCAGATCCAGATCGAGACACCGCAAAAACTCACCAAACGCCAGCGCGAACTGCTGCAGGAATTCGAGCAGCTTTCCTCCAAGGAGAACAATCCCGAATCGACGGGCTTCTTCGCCCGGATGAAGGAATTCTTCGAAGGCTGAGCTGCGATCGACAATCCATCTCGAAAGCCGGGGACGGAAACGTCTCCGGCTTTTTGGATTCCATGGGTCCCGATTTGGCACATCCACCGTTCGCATCGAGGAATTTGTCCCGGATCGGCACGGCGGCGGAGCGGAACATGGCTTACATTAACGCAGCCGAATGATGCCGCTTGCAAGTTTTCCAAATGAATTCAGTCTCTGCCTTCAGCGCATAACCTTGAAAATCGGAATCGATATCAGGAAAGGATTTTGCGCGGACTCACAATGAGACAGCGTCCTTCAGACGCGCGGGAACAACCAAATCAAGGGTATCTGCCATGGCGCCAGCCTTTACCTCCCAGTCCGAAGACGTCGACGTTCTCGCCGGCGCCATCTACACATGGTGCGCCGAGCGCAACATCAAGCTTCGCAGCCAGCAGGGGCTTTCCATCGCCAGTATCGCCATCGACCTTTATCATGCCGGCCACCAGACCCAGGACGACCTGCTGATGGCGCTGCATGAATGCGAGATCCACTAAACACTGGCGCTGACCGTGACATGCTGCAGAGCTTGAACGGGCGCCTGATCGGGCTCCGGCGAGATCAGGCCGCGCTTTCGACCGTTTCCCCACTCATGATCGTCAGGATGGTCTTGACCGCTTCCTTGCCGGCCGACGAGTTCAGCCTGTCATAGGTCAGTGCAAGCGCATAGGCGTCGGGGCTGAGTTCGATACGGCCGCCGAATTGCGACATGCCGGCTCCCTCGAACAGAGCGGAGATCTCGACATCGAGAAACATCGCGATCTGATGCAGCTTGCTGGCGGAAACGCGGTTCGTCCCTTTTTCGTATTTCTGGATCTGCTGGAAAGTCAGTCCGAGTGCTTCGCCAAGCTCGAGCTGCGACACACGGCGAAGGGCGCGAAACTGTCTTACGTTGCGACCAACGATAATATCAACCGGATCTGGCACTTCTTCACTCTCTGATACATAAACACTTCGTTTACCATATCGTTTTCACAGGATAACTCAACCCTACAGTTGCAAAATTCAACCAGCTTTTTTTGGGCCTTACGTTACGTCAGCCGCGGGAGCAATTGTGGCAAAACCTCGCATATCCGGGGCTAGCGGGCATTGAAAAAGACGGGCGGCCACCGCGCCCCGGCGACGTCGGAGCATCCGTCTTCAGGTTGTATTTTTAACGAGAATTCGGTCCCACGCGCCATCGCATCCGAAGCAGGTCCCGGCCGGCCAGTGGCGCCGGCGATCACCGAGCAGAGCCGCGAGCCTTGCCATCAACGCCGCTTAGGCTTAGCTGTCACGCTTCACGATTCCGGACATTCGATGCCGCACAAGGTTGCTCTTTCCCGTCTGAAGCTGACAGACTTCCGCAATTATGCGGCGGCGGCCTTTGCCCTTGACGGTCGGCACGCCGTGCTGACGGGAGACAACGGCGCCGGCAAGACCAATCTAATGGAAGCGGTTTCGCTGCTGTCGCCGGGCCGCGGCCTGCGCCGGGCCGCCTATGGCGACATTACCCGTGTCGGCGCGGCCGGCGGTTTCTCGATCTTCGCCGCGCTCGACGGCATGGAAGGCGAAGTCGAAATCGGCACCGGCGTCGAAACCGGCGAAGAAACCACCATCCGCAGGCTGCGGATCAACGGTACTGCGGCCAAGACCGCCGACGAACTGACCGACCATCTGCGGCTTCTCTGGCTCACACCGGCGATGGACGGCCTGTTTACCGGCGCCTCCTCCGACCGGCGCCGCTTTCTCGACCGGCTGGTGCTGTCGCTTGATCCCGCCCATGGCCGCCGCGCCAGCGATTTCGAGCGCGCCATGCGCAGCCGCAACAAATTGCTGGATGAAGGCCGCTTCGACCCCTCCTGGCTTGCCGGCATCGAGGAACAGATGGCGAGCCTCGGCATCGCCATGGCGCTCGCCCGCCAGGAGATGCTCGGCCTGCTGACCCGGCTGATCGAGGAGACGCGCGATACGTCGCCCTTCCCTTCGGCATCGCTGCAGCTTTCGGGCTTTATGGATGGCCAGTTTTCGCGCCCCTCGGTCGACCTCGAGGACGACTATGCGGCCATGCTTTCAGAGAGCCGTTACCGCGACGCCGGCGCCGGGCGGACGCTGGAGGGGCCGCACCGGGCCGATCTCATCGTGCATCACCGGGAAAAGGCGATGGAGGCGGAACGCTGTTCCACCGGCGAGCAGAAAGCACTGCTTGTCGGCATGGTGCTCGCGCATGCGCGACTCGTCGGCAATCTCACCGGCCATGCGCCGATCCTGCTGCTTGACGAGATCGCCGCCCATCTCGACGAGGGCCGCCGCGCCGCGCTGTTCGACCTCATCGACGGGCTCGGCGGCCAGGCCTTCATGACCGGCACCGATCGCGCAATGTTTTCGGCGCTCGGCGACAGGGCGCAGTTCTTCACGGTTGCCGAAGGAAGGGTGTTCGAATGAGCGAGGCGACTTTTCCCGGCGGCGGGCGCCATGATAATATCGGCGCCATGGAACCGCTCAGTCCTGATGAAATCGCCCGCTATCACCGCCACATCCTGCTTCCCGAGATCGGCGGCGCCGGCCAGCAGAGGCTGAAAGCCGCCCGTGTGCTGGTGATCGGCGCAGGCGGCCTCGGTGCGCCGGTGCTGCAATATCTGGCCGCAGCCGGGATCGGCACGCTCGGTATCGTCGACGACGACCGGGTGTCGCTGTCGAACCTGCAGCGCCAGGTGATCCATGATTCCGGTACGATCGGCGAATTGAAGACGGAAAGTGCTGCCGTCGCCATCGCCAGGCTCAATCCGCATGTCCGGCTGATCCGCTTCGAGGAGCGCTTTTCTCCGGAGACCGCCTCCCGGCAACTGTCCGGCTTCGATCTGCTGATCGACGGCTCCGACAATTTCGACACACGTTACGCCGCCGCCGATGCGGCCGAGGAAGCACGCATTCCGCTCGTCAGCGGCGCGGTCGGGCGTTTCGACGGCTCGGTAACGGTTCTCAAGCCCTATGAGAGCGCCGAGGACGGGACGCCCAACCCTTGTTATCGCGATCTGTTTCCGGAAGCGCCGCCGGCGGGGCTGATTCCATCTTGCGCCGAGGCCGGCATCATCGGCGCGTTGACCGGCGTCATCGGTACGATGATGGCGATGGAGGCGATCAAGCTCGTCACCGGCAGCGGCGAACCGCTGATCGGACGGCTGCTGCTCTATGACGCGCTCAAGGCCCGGTTCGACACTGTCCGCTACAAAAGACGCCACACCACACAAAGACAGGCCGGATGACGATTATTCCTCTTGATCATAATTTCACGCGCTGGGATGAACTGCTCGCGCTCATCCTCGCCTCCTTCGCCTCGATGAACGGCAGGATCGATCCGCCGTCCTCGGCGCTCGCGCTGACGGCGGAGTCGCTGGCCGAAAAGGCCAGGGCCGAGATCGGCCATGTCGCCATCGACGGCGAAAAGCTGATCGGCTGCCTATTCCTGCGGCCGGAGGCCGACTGTCTCTATGTCGGCAAGCTCGCCGTTCTGCCCGGGCTGCAGGGCAAGGGCCTCGGCAGGCGGCTGTTGACGATTGCCGAACAGACGGCCGCAAAGCTCGGTCTTCCCGCTTTGCGGCTGGAAACGCGCATCGAACTCACCGACAATCACGCCGTCTTTACCGCCTGGGGATTTTTGAGAACCGCCGAAAAGGCGCATCCCGGCTTTGCCAGAACGACATTCGTCGAGATGCGCAAGAGCCTTGCGCCTCCGATCCGCCTCACCTGAATCCAGCTTAGCCTGCTTCAACGGCCGGGCAGCACCCGGTTCGGCGGCCTGTGGCCGTCGATGAAGGTGCGGATATTGATGATGACCTTGTCGCCCATATCGATGCGGCCTTCGATCGTCGCCGAACTCATATGCGGCAGCAGCACGACCTTGCCCTCATTGGCGAGCTTGACGAGCTTCGGATTGACGGCAGGCTCGTTTTCGAAGACGTCGAGGCCGGCGCCGGCGATCCGGCCCTCCCTGAGAGATTTGATCAGCGCCGCTTCATCGACCACATCGCCTCGCGCGGTGTTGACGAGATAGGCGGTCGGCTGCAGCAGCGCCAGCCGGCGCGCCGAGATCAGGTGGAAGGTCGCCGGCGTCGACGGACAATTGACCGAGACGATGTCGACGCGGGCGAGCATCTGGTCGAGGCTTTCCCAATAGGTCGCCTCCAGTTCATCCTCGACGGCCGGATTGACGCGCTTGCGGTTGTGGTAGTGGATCGACAGGCCGAAAGCCTTGGCGCGGCGGGCGACCGCCGTGCCGATGCGGCCCATGCCGACGATGCCGATGCGCTTGCCGTGAATGCGCCGGCCGAGCATCCAGGTGGGAGACCAGCCCGCCCATTCGCCCGGCTTGTCGGTCAGCACGCGCGCGCCTTCGCCGAGCCTTCTCGGAACCGCGAGGATAAGCGCCATGGTCATATCGGCGGTATCCTCGGTCAGGACGTTCGGCGTGTTGGTGACGGTAATGCCCTTGCGCGCCGCCGCCTCGACGTCGATATGGTCGGTGCCGTTGGAAAAGCTCGCAATCAACTTCATCTGCGGCCCGGCTTGATCGATCAGCGCCGCGTCGATGCGATCGGTGACGGTCGGCACCAGCACGTCGGCGGTCTTGACGGCGGCGACGAGCTCGGGAACCGAACGCGGCGCGTCGTCGATGTTCAGCTCGGCGTCGAAGAGCTCGCGCATGCGGGTTTCGACGGCATCAGGCAGCTTGCGGGTGATGTAGACCTTCGGTTTTTTCTTCGCTGTCATGGCTGGCTGTGGTGCCTTGTTCAGAGGTCTTTAACCAAGAGGGGTGATAATTTTCCCATCCGGGCATTTTCTACCAGACCCGCACGCGAAGACAAACAAAACTCGCGGTGCAGCCGTGGGAATGTCAGAGCCCGGACCGCGAGCAGGCCGGGCCTGCCCGCGAATTCGAGCAAACGGAAACTTCCATGCGCAGCAAAGTCCTGAAGTCCTGCCTTGCCCTTGCCATCGCTCTGGCCACATCCATGGGAACTGTCGAATTCGCCCATGCGCAGGCCGCCAAGGGGCCAAGCGGGCTGCCATTGCCGCGTTTCGTCACGCTGAAATCCAAGCGCGTCAACCTGCGCATCGGCCCGGGAACGGATTATGCCGTTTCGTGGATGTACTTGAAATCCGGCCTGCCGGTGGAGATCATCCAGGAATACGACAACTGGCGCCGCATCCGCGATGCCGACGGCACCGAAGGCTGGGTCAACCAATCGCTGCTGTCAGGCCAGCGCGCGGCGATCGCCGCCCCGTGGATGAAGACGAAGGCCAAGGGCGTGTTCGTCAATCTGCGCCGCGAGGCGCAGCCTTCCGCATCGGTCGTTGCCAAGCTGGAACCCGGCGTGATGCTGACGATCGGCGAGTGCAACGGCGACTGGTGCCGCGCCGAAACCGACGGCGCCTCCGGTTGGGTAGCGCAGTCGGAAATCTGGGGCGCCTATCCCGGCGAAGCCTTTAAATAAGCCCTGCCTGCCTGGCAGCCTCGGACAGCGAGGTCATCGGGCGCGGGCCGATCTGCTGGATGACGATGCCGGCGGCGAGGCAGCCGAGCTTGCCGCAATCCTCCAGCGAGCGCCCCTGGGTATAGCCGTAAAGGAAGCCGGAGGCGAAGAGATCGCCGGCACCCGTCGTATCGACGACTTCCCTGATCCTGATCGCATCGACGTAATAACGCTCGCGGCCCTTCAGGATGACGGCGCCATCCTCGCTCATCGTCACCGCGGCGATCTTGCAATCGGCGGCGATCCTGTTCAGCGCCTCTTCGAAATCATCGGTTTCGTAGAGCGACAGCGCTTCCTGGCGATTGGCGAAGACGATATCGATCTTGCCGGAGCGCATCAGATCGAGGAATTCGCCGCGATAACGGCCGACGCAGAAACTGTCGGACAGCGTCATCGACACTTCCCGGCCGTTTTCATGGGCGATGCGGGCACAATCGAGGATCGCTTCCTTGGCGCGCGGCGGATCCCAGAGATAACCTTCGAAATAGGTGACCTTGGCGTCGGCCACGACGTCGGCCTCGACGTCCTCAGGCCCGAGTTCGACACAGGCGCCGAGATAGGTGTTCATCGAGCGCTCGCCGTCCTCGGTGACGAAGATCATCGAACGCGCGGTCGGCGGAAAGGTGCCTTTGGGCTTCGTCTGGTAATGGACGCCCTGGGCGCGGATGTCGTGGGTGAAGATATCGCCGAGCTGATCGGCAGCGACATTGCCGAAATAGGCAGCCTTGCCGCCGAGGTTCGCAACGCCGGCCGCCGTATTGCCGGCGCTGCCGCCGGAGGCTTCGAGCGCTGGCCCCATGCGCGAATACAAGAGTTCGGCCCGTTCGGCATCGATGAGGTTCATCGCCGCCTTGGTGATCTGGTTGTCAATGAGGAACTGGTCGTTGCAACGGGCAATAATATCCACGATTGCGTTGCCGACTGTCAGAACATCGAATCTTGTCATGAAATGGGGAGTCCCGGATTTGTGATAGCCGGGGTTTGGTCTTAGCGAAATTTCCGCGCTTTGGAAGAATAAATGGTGGATGGCGCGGCTATTTCTTCGCAAACTGCCGCCTATTCGTCATGCCCCTGTCATTTTCCGAATCTAGAAATAGTCGCAAGAAGACCGGCATGAGCAGCTTTCGGTTGCAGCCGGGCGCACGAGGGATGATGCCCTCGATCTTACCGGCGCGATGCTGACCACGGATGAACTGGCAGCTTTGCGATCGGATATCCGGCAAGGCCGGAGCGGAAAAGCGGGCTGTGCCTGCTTTTTTTGTTTTCCGAATGCCGCCGGAGCGGCGGCGATTGCCTTTTCAATCCAAGCCGTTTGCTGCTACTGCATAAGGAATTCAAAGTGCTGCTGCGTCCTTACGCGTCTCACGAGAGGCGCGGCGCTGTAGTCGTCTATCCCCCGCGCAAAGCAGCCTCCCCCATGTCAGCTATCATTCTCGACGTTCTTCCCATTTTCATCCTGATCCTCATCGGCTGGGTGATCGTCCGCAGCGGCTTGATGGCATCGAATGTCGGCGAAGCGCTCAGCGAATTCGTTTTCAAGATCGCCGTGCCGCTCTTACTCTTCCGCACCATCGCCGAGGCGGATTTTCACGGCGCCTCGCCTTTCCGGCTGTGGATCGTCTATTTCTCAGGCGTTGCGATCACCTGGGCGACCGGCCATATCGCCGCCACACGCCTCTTCGGCCGCGACGAGCGGATCGGCGTGCTGGCCGGCGTTTCCTCGGCTTTCGCCAATAATATCTTCATCGGCCTGCCGCTCGTTGAGCGCACGGTCGGCGACGAAGGACTGGTGGCGCTGTCGATCCTGCTTGCCGTGCATCTGCCGGTGATGATGGTCGCCGGCACGGTGCTGATGGAGCATGCCGAGCGCAAGATCGCCGGCAAGAGCGACCGCAGCATGGTGCTGGTGCTGCGCCAGATCGCCGTCAATCTGGTGCGCAATCCGCTGGTGATCGGGCTTGCGGCCGGCATGGCCATGCATCTTTCCGGGCTCACCATGCCGGTCACCCTGGCAACCGTCGTCAAGCAGATCGCCGGTATTGCCGGCCCGGCGGCGCTGATCTC
Source organism: Rhizobium sp. N122 (assembly GCF_002211295.1). Lineage (NCBI taxonomy): Bacteria > Pseudomonadati > Pseudomonadota > Alphaproteobacteria > Hyphomicrobiales > Rhizobiaceae > Rhizobium > Rhizobium sp. N122. The sequence continues at coordinate 95,523 of NZ_LOKU01000002.1, forward strand.
GCTCGGCATGGCGCTGGAGAAATACGGCATCTCCGGCAATCTCGGTATCGCCAGCGTCACATCGAGCTTGAAGCTGCTGCTGCTGCCCGGCTGCGTCTGGGCGGCGAGCCATCTGCTCGGCCTCAGCCCGGCATGGACGGCGGCGATCGTGCTGACATCCTCGGTGCCCACAGGCGTCAATGCCTGGCTGATCGCCAACCGATTCGGCGTCGGCCATAGCATTGCTGCCTCGACGATCACCGTGACGACGGCGCTCGGCGCCATCACCGTCTCGCTCTGGGCCTATTTCCTGGGGGCCTGAACACGCTCCGCACAACAAAAAGCCCGGCTTCGCGGGCCGGGCTCTTCACGAGGTGCGATTGTTGCGTCCGCGTTACTGCGTCGCGGTGTTCGGGTCCGGCAGCGGTACCGGCGAATCGGCCAGCGTGTGCAAGTAAAGAATGACGTTGGCGCGGTCCTGATCCTTCGCCAGACCGGCAAAGCCCATCGCGGTGCCCGGAACGTCCTTCTTCGGCGCCAGCAGGAACTTGTTGAGGAATTCGAAGGTCCACTTTTCGCTGCTGCCCTTGGAGAAATCCTTCATGGCAGCGGAATAGGCAAAGCCCTCATGCGAGGCGATCGGGCGATCTACGACACCAAAGAGGTTGGGACCGACCTTGTTCGGTCCCCCTTTGGTGCCGTCATGACAGGCCTGACACTTCTTGAAGACCGTTTCACCGGCCTTGGCATCGGCAGAAGCGAGCAATTGCGCGATCGGAACGGCAGCAGCGGCAGGCGCAGCTTCGCCACCAGCGGCGGGCGCCTCTTCGGCAACGATCGCGAAACCTTCCTTTTCCGGTGCTTCGGAATGGAAGATCCCTTCGGACGCGATAGAGACCGACATCAGAACGAAAATCGTTCCGAGCAGCGCCCCCACGGCCGTATTGACGTATGAATTCATCTGCAATGCTCCCCTTGCAGCCGGCAGACCATAACCGGACCATCTTGAAATCGCGCGGAACCTATGTCTTTTGGCTGATCGTTGCAACTGTCTAAATGGTCTTGTGCGTGAGACTTTTTGACACTTTTCAGCCCGGAATAGAAGGCCCGACCCATGAGTGATTCAAATTTAGACGGTGTGCTCGTATTGATCCCGGCGCGGATGGCCTCCACCCGGCTTCCGGGCAAGCCGCTCGCCGATATTTGCGGGCTGCCGATGATCGTTCAGGTGGCGCTGCGCGCCAAGGAGGCGGCGATCGGCCGCGTCGTCGTCGCCGTCGACGACGCCAGGGTGTTCGATGCGGTTTCTGCCGCCGGCTTCGAAGTCGTCATGACCAGCTCGGATCACCAATCGGGTTCCGATCGGATCTTCGAGGCGCTGCAGAAAGTCGATCCTGCCGGCAAGGCGAAATTCATCGTCAACGTCCAGGGCGATCTGCCGACGATCGATCCGGCAACCGTGCGCGCGGCTTTGCGCCCTCTCGAGAACGAGGCGGTCGATATCGGCACGCTGACGACCGAAATCGACAATGAAGCGGATAAAACCGCGCCGCACATCGTCAAGGTCGTCGGTTCGCCGGTTTCCGACACCCGGCTGCGCGGGCTCTATTTCACGCGGGCGACCGCACCTTACGGCAAGGGTCCGCTCTACCACCATATCGGCCTTTACGCCTATCGGCGCGCGGCGCTGGAACGCTTTGTCTCGCTCGGACCTTCGACGCTCGAAAGGCGCGAATCACTGGAGCAACTGCGGGCGCTGGAGGCCGGCATGCGCATCGACGCCGAGATCGTTGACACGGTTCCGCTCGGTGTCGATACTCCCGCCGACCTCGAAATAGCGCGGCGCATCCTCTCCGCCAGAACAGGATGATTTTAGGCTCGGTTGGCCTAAAATCTGAATCCTGTTCTCAATTAAAGAGTTAGAGCATGATGTCGTCCGAAAACCGCTCACACTTTTCGGCATCATGCTCTAAGTCGAACTGACGGAACTATCATGAACATCAAGACCAACAGGATCGCCTTCCAGGGCGAATTCGGCGCCAATTCCGACATGGCCAGCCGGGACATGTTTCCGACCATGGAGCCGCTGCCCTGCCAGACTTTCGAGGATGCGTTCACGGCGGTCGACAATGGCGACGCCGATATCGGGATGATCCCGATCGAGAACACGATCGCCGGGCGTGTCGCCGATATCCACCATCTGCTGCCCGAATCGCGGCTCCACATCATCGGCGAATATTTCATGCCGATCCGCTTCCAGCTGATGGTGCTGCCTGGCGTGACCAAGGACGAGATCCGCACGGTGCACAGCCATATCCACGCGCTCGGCCAGTGCCGCAAGATCGTCCGCGCCCATGGCTGGAAGCCTGTCATCGCCGGCGATACGGCGGGGGCGGCGAAGCTCGTCAAAGAAACCGGCGACCGGACGATGGCTGCGCTCGCGCCGCGCCTTGCCGCCGATCTCTACGGGCTCGAGATCGTCGCCGAAAACGTCGAGGATACGGAAAACAACGTCACCCGCTTCGTCGTGCTGTCGCGCGACGAAGAATGGGCGCAACGGAATTCGGCTGAGGAAAAGGTCGTCACCACCTTCGTCTTCAACGTCCGCAACATTCCGGCAGCGCTCTACAAGGCGCTCGGCGGCTTTGCCACCAACAACATCAACATGACGAAGCTCGAAAGCTATCAGCTCGGCGGACGATTCGTGGCGACACAGTTCTACGCCGATATCGAAGGCCATCCGAACGATCCGAACGTGCGCCGGGCCTTGGAGGAGCTGCGGTTCTTCTCCGAGAAGGTGCGCATCCTCGGCGTCTACAAGGGGCATGCGATGCGAGGCCTGCTTTAGGTCTTTGTTCTATGCAGGTGCCCGGAAGCGCTGCACATTCCGGGCACACGCATGAGAGACTTCAACATCAGTATTATTTATCCGGCTCACAGACGCGCAGTCGATGACCGTCCGGGTCGAGCACGACGAAGGTCGGGCCGAAATCCAGTTCGGTCAGTTCCTGGGCGATCGGCAGACCGCGGCCGCGCCAATCCTCATACTGCCGGGCGACGGCATTTTCCCCCGCAACCATGAACGCCACTTCGCCGCGGTTGCCGATGGCGGAGGGCTGCGGCTCGACCTTGCTGCGCCGCCAGAGGCCGAGGGTGAAGCCGCCCTCGAGTGGAAAGGCAACGAAATTCGGCGCTTCCACGGCCGGTTCTCGGTTCAGGAGGTTGCGGTAGAAGCTGGCGCTTTCGCCGGGGTCCTTGACGTAAAGGATTATCAGGTTGGGGCTGGTCATTTTCGGCTCTCCCGTTGATGTGAATGGTAGGGACGACGGACCCGGCTGCTGCCAATGGATGGCAGCAGGATGTGGAGGCGCAGCAACTGCGGCACCCCGTTTTCGTCGGGTGGAATGTCAATGGTGATGAATTTAGACTGGAAAACGATTCTCGCGGCGCGGGCCGCGCCCATCCATGAAGCCGAGGTCGCGCTTCAAGGAATCCGGTGTCGATTCCAGATCGAGTTTCGGGCGGCTTCCCCTGGGATTCCGGAGAAAGCCGATGACCAGTCGCAGCAAGCCGGAGCGCGCCGATTGGTGGGCGTCGGCAAAAGTTTCGGCCGAAATCACATCGGCAAAGGTCTCAGCGGTAAAACGCTCGTTGGCGAAATGGATGGCGGGAGGCATTGCCATGATCAGTACTCCTTCCCTAGCGCATCGGCACGATGCGCGGAACCTTGGATGCTACAGCGTCCTTTGCGCGTCCAAAGACGCGCGGCGCTGTAGTGGACTGGTACTGATGATAACGCCGACTGCTGACAGTTTATGGCAGCAGCGTTTCAATTCTCGAGCGGCACGTCCTGCTCGCGCCATTCCTTGAGGAGAACCGTTCGGCGGCGCGGATAACGCACCTCGTGCAGCGTCATGTCGATAATGCGGTCGGTGCGGAAATGGCGGAAGTCCTGGCGCAACTCGCACCAGGCCATGAGGACCCGCACATGCTCGAAATAGCCGAGTGCGAAAGGCCAGACGCGGCGGCGCGAAATTCGACCCTGCTCGTCGCCATAGTGCAGTTCGAGAATACGCTCCAGACGGATCGCCCGGCGGATCGCCGAAACGTCAGCCTTGTCCTCGTCCCGGCGCTTGGGGCCGACGAAAAGGGCCGCCGAATCGATCATCTCCCGCATATCGGCCGGCAGCACCGCGGCTATCTTGGCCAGCGCATCGGCGCCGGCGCCGGCCAGGCGCGGTTCGGCGGCGCGCGCGACCCAGCGCGAGCCGAGGACCAGCGCTTCCAGTTCCTCCTCGGAGAACATCATCGGTGGCAGCATGAAGCCCGGCTTCAGCACGTAGCCGATCCCGGCTTCGCCTTCGATCATCGCCCCTTGGGCCTGCAGGCTGGCAATGTCGCGATAGAGCGTACGCAGGCTGACGCCGGTCTCCTCGGCAAGCACGGTGCCGGTCACCGGGCGCCGGTAACGCCGAAGCGTCTGGAGCAGCGTCAGCAGCCGTTCCGAGCGGGCGACCGGCATGGTGTTAGCGCTTCCACTCCACCCAGTCGCGCATCAGGCGGTGGGCGATCGCGCCTTTCGGCGGCGAGGCCTTGCCAGTCGCGCTCGGGCGTTCCAGCATCTCGATCGTTTCCTCGCGGGTGAACCAGCGGCAATCCTCGAGTTCGGTCTCGTCGCGGCTGATGTCGGTGGATTTCGCCTCGGCGTAACAGCCGATCATCAGCGAATGCGGCATCGGCCAGGGCTGCGAGGCGTGGTAGCGGATGCGGCCGGTGCGGATGCCCGATTCCTCCAGCGTTTCGCGGCGCACGGCGTTCTCGATGGTCTCGCCGGGTTCGACGAAGCCGGCGAGGCAGGAATACATGCCAGGTGCAAAATGCGGGCTGCGGCCGAGCAGGCAGAGGTCGCGGCTCTCGTCGATCGTCAGCATGATGACGACGGGGTCGGTGCGCGGAAAGATCATGTGTTCGCAGGCGGCGCAGACCCGCTTGTAGCCGCCGATGTGGATCTCCATCGCCGAGCCGCAGCGGCCGCAGAAGCGGTTGTCGCCATTCCAGCGGATGAGGCTCGCGGCCTGGGCGAATTCGCCGAGCAGCACCTCGTCGATCAGCATTTCGCGAAACAAAGTACGGCCGTCGGCAGGCTTGTAATGGCTGGCAAGATCGTCGACGTCGATGCCGACGGGGACGGCAAGCCGCGGCTCGCCCGATTTGCGGTAGCCGAGAAGCACGGTCTCGTCCCAATCCGGCTGCAATTCCTGCAGCTCGTAGCGGGCAAAGAGCGGATCGAGCACCTGGCCGTCATGCTTCAGCACCAGCCTGTCTCTGGCGAAGGCGAAGATATGCGTGCCGTCCCTTGCCAGCGCCTTTTCGACGGAGTGTTCGTCGCGATGCTCGGAATCGCGATTGAGGTCATTGGCGGCAAAAGCCGTGAGATTGCTGGGTTCGGGATGCGGCACGTCCGAATCGAAAAGCGAATGACTCATGATGAAAGGGCTTCCCGCAGCTTCGCTATGAATTCGTCTCTCTTTCCGTCCTCGTAGGGCTCCGCGCGCCCGAACCCCCAGACGGGACCCGGCCAATTGGCGTCGCCTTCGAAGCGGGCAATGACATGAACATGAAGCTGGCGGACGATATTGCCAAGAGCCCCGACATTGATTTTTGCAGCACCGGTGATCTCTTTGAGCGCTTTGGCGACGAGGTCCGTCTCGAAGGCGAGCAGCACCTGGTCGAGCGGCGTCAGCTCGAAGATTTCGGTGATATCGGCCCGGCGCGGCACGAGAATGAGCCAGGGCCAGCGGGCATCCCTCGACAATCTGACATCACAGAGGCCGGTGACCATGACGCTGGTGCTGTCGTTTTCCAGCCGGGGGTCGAGCATAAAGCCGTTCAAGGGCATTCCTCCTGTCTTTTCCAACGACTAGCAGTTTTTTATCATGTTGGCTTGCTTTTGATGACGATATTGCCGATATGTGCATCCGGGAGGTTGGTGGTGGACGAGCCACTCGCCAACCGGGTCAGGTCCGGAAGGAAGCAGCCCTAACGAGCCCGGCACGGGTCATCGTGCCAGCCTCCCACCTTCTCTCCACGAAGTGCCCGACGATCCGGGCGACAAGCAGGGCGATGAGCGACACCGAGCGACAATCAAAAGATGCCGCCTCGACGGGCACCGGATACCGGGTGCTGGCTCGCAAATACCGCCCCAAGGATTTCACGGACCTGATGGTCGGCCAGGAGCCGATGGTCCGCACCCTGACCAATGCCTTCGAAACCGGCCGCATCGCCCAGGCCTATATGCTGACCGGCGTGCGCGGCGTCGGCAAGACGACGACGGCACGCATCCTGGCGCGGGCGCTGAACTACAAGACGTCGGAGATCGACAAACCGACGATCGACCTTCGCACCCCCGGCGAGCATTGCCAGGCGATCATGGAAGGCCGGCATGTCGACGTGATCGAGATGGACGCGGCTTCTCATACCGGTATCGACGATATAAGAGAGATCATCGAGCAGGTGCGCTACCGCCCGGTTTCGGCGCGCTACAAGGTCTATATCATCGACGAAGTGCACATGCTCTCGACGCAGGCCTTCAACGGTCTGTTGAAGACGCTCGAAGAGCCGCCGGAGCATGTGAAATTCATCTTCGCCACCACCGAAATCCGCAAGGTGCCGATCACGGTGCTGTCGCGCTGCCAGCGCTTCGACCTGCGCCGCATCAGCGCGTCGGATCTCGTCGGGCTGTTTTCGACGATCGCCGCCAAGGAAGGCATCGAGGCCGAACCGGATGCGCTGGCAATGATCGCACGCGCGGCCGAAGGCTCGGCGCGCGACGGCCTGTCGCTGCTCGACCAGGCGATCGCCCATGGCGCCGGCGCCGTGCAGGCGGAAGCCGTGCGCGGGATGCTCGGCCTTGCCGACCGCGCCCGGATCGTCGATCTGTTCCAGCATGTCATCAAGGGTGATGTGGCCGCAGCCCTCGGCGAATTTCAGAGCCAGTACGAGGCCGGCGCCAATCCGGTGGTGGTGCTGACCGATCTTGCCGATTTCACCCATCTGGTGACGCGGCTGAAATATGTGCCGGATGCGGCAAACGACCCTTCGCTCAGCGAAGTCGAGCGCACCAAGGCGGCGGAATTCGCCAAGGGCGTCGCGGTGACGACGCTGTCGCGCATCTGGCAGATGCTGCTGAAGGGCATTCCGGAAACGGAAGGCTCGTCGCGGACGGCGGGTGCGGCCGAAATGGTGCTGATCCGGCTCACGCATGCGGCGCATCTGCCGGCGCCCGAGGATGCAGCGCGGCGGCTCGCCGAATTTTCCGGCGACAATGCCGGCCCGCGGCCCTCCTCCCCGCCTTCGGGCAACGGCGGCGGCAGCGGCACGCGCGTTCCCTATCAAAGCAGTGTCGCGGCACGCGCGCCGGACATCGCACCCGGCAAGCCGCAGGCGTCCGCGCCGGTGGCGATGCTGCGCGCCGTGCCGAGCAGCCAGCCGGAGACCATGCCAGTCGGCCGGATCGAGACGAAACCGGCGGAGACACCGAAGCCGCTCGTCCCGGTCAATTCGATCAGTGATATCGTCGATCTCGCCGCCGAAAAACGGGACGTCAAGCTGAAGGCACTGGTGCGCAACTTCGTGCGGCCCGTTCGCATCGAATCCGGGCGGCTGGATGTGAACCTCACCGAGGGCGCACCGGGCACGCTGCTGAACGAGCTTGCCGTCAAACTGAAGGAATGGACGGGCATCCACTGGATCGTCAGTACGAGCCGCGAAGAAGGCGGACCGACGATGGTGGAGGCGGAAGCCAAGGCACAGCAACAGCGCGTCAGCGATGCCCGCCAGGACCCGGATGTCGCGGCGATCCTGGCGCAGTTTCCGGGCGCCAAGATCATCGACGTGCGCGTCAGGGCGCCGACGCCCGAGGAAGAAGCGGAAGAGGCGACGCCGCCTGCCGCCGCCGAATCGGAAGACGGTGATATCCTGCCCGGCGACGACATAGAATTCTGATTTCAAGAAGGAGCGAGACGATGCGCGACATCATGGGCATGATGGGCAAAGTCAAGGAAATGCAGGCCAAGATGGAGCAGATGCAGGCGGAGATCGCCGAGCTCACGGCCGAAGGCAAGGCGGGCGGCGGCCTCGTCACCGCCGTCATCTCGGGCAAGGGCGAGCTGAAGAGCCTGAAGATCGACCCGTCGCTGTTCAAGGAAGACGATGTCGAGATCCTCGAGGACCTGATCGTCGCCGCCCACAAGGACGCCAAGGACAAGGCCGAGGCGCTCGCCGCCGAAAAGACCAAGGCACTGACCGCCGGCCTGCCGATTCCGCCCGGCTTCAAGCTGCCGTTCTGATAGCAGGCGATTCAATCTTTACTTTCACCACTGTTGCGATGGACGATGTAACAATCGCGTTCGCGACGCACCGGCAAGCCGGCCTAACGTTGCGCGTGAAGCATCGCGCGTAGCTTGTAGTGAATAGGAGCGGCGAGATATCGCGCCCGGTCCGCCTCCGAAGGCCGTCGGCCAAAAGTTTCCATCAGTTCCGCCATTGTGACTTTTTCGCCAGGAAAGGACTGATGCTCCAACGGCATTCCGGCTTCGGCGATGCCGCCGCGGATGACGCGACAATAGATGCCGGGACGAGCGGCCACGGTATAGCGTTTGACGAATTTCGGATCGGCCATCCTGGCGGCGAAGGTAGCGCAGGGAATGCGGCAGGCGCTGACCTCGAGGACGAGATCGCCAGAGATGAACCGGTCGCCGACGGAAACGTCGCGATTGTCGAGGTCTGAGATCACCATGTTTTCGCCGAAGGTGCCTGACTCGTACGGACGGCCGAGTTGCTGCGCCCACCAGTCGAGCGTCAGCGATCCCTCGATATAGACGGCCTGGTCGACGCCGCCATGGTGTTTGCGGTTGCAGATGGCATCGCCGACCAGCCCTTCGGCATCGATCATCACCGCGCCATTGACGGCATGTTTGAAGATGCCGGTCTTGTAGCTCTTGCCCGGCAGCCGTTCCGGATTGCCGATGCACAGCGCCTGGATTTTCATGGGACGGCCGATCCTTCCGCGATTCCGTTTTCACTGCATATCAGTTAAGAACGGCGCATGGCAAAACGAGTCACCGGCCCCGAAATCGAAAAACTCATCCAGCTTCTGGCAAAGGTGCCGGGCCTCGGGCCGCGCTCGGCGCGCCGGGCTGCACTGCACCTGATCAAGAAGAAGGACCAGTTGCTGGGGCCACTGTCGAATGCGATGGGCGAGGCTTACGACAAGGTGAAGATCTGCTCGCGCTGCGGCAATGTCGATACCGTCGATCCCTGCACCGTCTGCACCGACACGCAGCGCGATCAATCCATCATCATCGTCGTCGAAGACGTCTCCGACCTCTGGGCGCTGGAACGGGCCGGCGCGATGAACGCCGCCTATCATGTGCTCGGCGGCACGCTGTCGCCGCTCGACGGGATCGGGCCCGACGATCTGAATATTCGCGGCCTGATCGACCGGATCGGCGAAGGCGGCATCCGGGAGCTGATCATTGCGGTCAACGCAACCGTCGAGGGACAGACGACGGCGCATTACATCACCGACCAATTGCAGGGGCTTGAGGTGAAGATCACCCGGCTGGCGCATGGCGTGCCGGTCGGCGGCGAACTCGATTATCTCGACGAGGGCACGCTGGCGGCGGCCCTTCGGGCGCGGACGGTGATATGAGGGATTTGTATATGTCGAAAGATACCCCCCTCTGCCCTGCCGGGCCCGGGGTCGAGCCGCGGGTCTCGACCCGTCCTTCGGACCCCCACAGGGGGGGAGATCGGCAAGTTTCACCGGCGTCGCGAAATCTTGACCGCGTGCCAGGCGGCGGCGATCTGCAGCGTTTGGTTCGGACGAGAGGGTGCCCCCAGCCGATCTCCCCCCTTGTGGGGGAGATGTCCGGCAGGACAGAGGGGGGTGTTCCACGACGGCTGCGGATACTCGCATTGGCGATAATGACCGCCGTCCTCCCTCTCCCCTCATATGCAGCCCCTTCGAAAGCCGACGTCGAGGCGCAGTTCGAGACCTGGGTGCAGAAGGATCTCTGGCCCGAGGCGAAAGCGAACGGTATTTCCGAGAAGACCTTCAAGGCGGCCTTCTCCGGCATTGAGCTGAACTGGAACCTGCCCGATCTCGCCCCGCCTGGTTTCCCGCCACCGAAGGAGCAGAAGCAGACGCAGGCGGAGTTTTCCTCGCCCGGTCCCTATTTCAACGAGGACCATCTGAAGAGGCTTGCCGCAACCGGGCGCGGCTTTGCCGCGCAATATGGCTCGACGCTGAAGCGGATCGAGAAGACTTATGGCGTGCCGGGCTCGATCGTGCTGGCCATCTGGGGCCGGGAGACCGGCTTCGGCGCGGCGAAGATCCCGAATCCGGCGGTCGAGGTGCTGGCGACCAAGGCCTTCATGTCGACGCGCAAGGAAATGTTCCGCACCGAGCTGATGGCGGCGCTGCATATTCTCGACGGCGGCGACGTGACGCCCGCCGAGTTCAAGGGTTCGTGGGCCGGCGCGCTCGGCCAGCCGCAATTCATGCCGACGAGCTATCTGAAATATGCGGTCGATTTCGACGGCGACGGCCACCGCAATATCTGGACTTCGGTGCCGGATACGCTTGCCTCGATCGCCAACTACCTGGTCAAGAAGGGCTGGCAGCGCGACCGCGACTGGGGCTTCGAGGTGTCGATACCAGCGGCGGTCTCCTGCGCCCAGGAGGGGCCGGATCTGGCAAAGCCGCTGTCGCACTGGGCCTCGCTCGGCATCGACCGCATCTCCGGCAAGGGCTTTCCCGCCGGCGAGCTGAAAGCGCAAAGCATGATGCTGGTGCCGGCCGGCCGTGACGGGCCCGAATTCATCGTCACGCCGAATTTCTATATCATCAAGGAATATAATAATTCCGATCTCTACGCGCTCTATATCGGCAATCTCGCCGATCGGATCGCCTATAATGGCGGCGCCTTTCAAGGCCGATGGGGCGATGTCGGCAAGATGCTGCGCTCCGATGTCGCCGCCATGCAGAAGGCGCTGGAGCGGCAGGGCTACGATGTCGGCGGCTCCGACGGCCTGCCGGGTTACAAGACCCGGCGTTCGATCGGTGAATGGCAGGCGAAGAACGGCATGACGCCGACCTGCTTTCCCGAGGCGACGATGAAGGGCAAGCTAAAGTAGTTGTTCAGAGCGTGCGCTTCAGCCCTTCGTGGCTCGCCACGAAACCGAGCCTCTCGTAGAAGCGGATCGCATCCGCCCGCGTCTTGTCCGACGTCAGCTGAACCAAGCCGCAGCCGCGCGCGGCGCATTGGCCGATCGCCCATTCGATGAAGGCGGAGCCGAGGCCCGAGCCGCGAACATCTATCGCAACACGCACGCTTTCGATCTGGCCGCGCCACATGCCCGTCCTCGACAGGCCGAGGATGAAGCTCAGTTGCAGGCAGCCGACGACTCGATCGGAAGCGTCGATGGCGACGGCCAAGAGCTGGTTGGGATCCGCCTCGATCGCCGCGAAGGCCGAGAGATAACGCGCATCGACGGGATCAGAGACGATCTCCCTGGCGTTGCCGAGATCGTCGTCGGCCAGAAGCCGGACGATCGTGACGAGATCCGACTGGCGGGCGAGCCTGAATTGATACATGGCCGTCCTCAATGGTGCAGGTCGATCGGCGCCTGGTGGAAGACGTCGTTGTCAGGCGGAATGGCCTGACGCTCGATCATCCGGTGGACATGCGGCAGGCCTTCGCCGCGGTGAAGCGCACGCAGTCTGTCGATGTTTTCGGCATCGGCATGCGTGCGCCGCTGGTTGTGTCTGATGTATTCGACCCAGGTCGGCGTATGATAGGTTTCGGTCCACAGCCCGGGATTTTCGAGATCGCGCATCAGCGCCCAGTTGCGGGCGCCGTCGCGGATGCGGATACGGCGGCGCTCGCCCATCAGCTGCATGAATTCGGCAAGGTCGTCATCTGCGATCTCGTAATCGACCTGGATGACGATCGGGCCGCTGCGCGGGGTGATGTCGAGGCTGAGCGCCGGCTCGGTAAAGCGGTTCAGCGGATCGAGATTGAGCGAGGCGAAGGCCGGCATCGAAAAACGCAGGCCGATCGCGATGCCGAGCAACGTGACGACCGACGACATCAGCAGCGCCTCGGCGACGCTGTAGCGATCGGCGGCCACGCCCCAGAGCCAGCTGCCGCCGGCGATGCCGCCGAAGGTGACGGTCTGGTAGAGCGACAGCGCGCGACCCACCACCCAGCGCGGCGTCGACAGCTGGACGATGGTGTTGAAGAGCGAGAGCGCGGAGACCCAGCAGGCGCCGGAGACGAGCAGCCCGGCCGAGGTGAGCACCGCGCTCGGGCTGAAGGCGGCGATGACGGCGCTGAGCGCAAAGCCTGCAAAGGCCAGGCGGATGATCACCTCGCTCGACAGCATCTGACGCAGCCGCGCATTCAGCACAGCGCCGCCGATCGCACCGATGCCGAAGGCGCCGAGCATGAAACCATAGGTCAGCGGGCCGCCGCCGACGAGATCGAGGGCGACGACCGGCAGCAGCGCCAGGATCGAGCTGGCGCCGATGCCGAAGAGCAGCCCCCTGACCAGGACCTTTTCGAGATTGGGGGACATCGAGACATACCGCAGCCCGGCGAAGATGGCGCTGCCGAGCGCCTCGCGTGGCAGGGTCGAGACCGGTGCGCCCGGGCGCCAGCGCAGCAGGGCATAGATCAGCGCGAGGTAGCTGACGGTGTTCACCGCGAAGGCCGCGGCCGCGCCGGCTGCCGCGACGATGACGCCGCCGATCGCTGGGCCGACGCTTCGGGTGATGTTGAAACCCATGCTGTTCAGCGTGACGGCGCCCGGCAGATCGGCGCGCGGCACCATGTCGCCGACCGAAGCCTGCCAGGAAGGGTTGTTGAGTGCGGTGCCGCAGCCGATCAGGAAAGTGAAGAACAGCAGCAGCCAGGGCGTGATCCAGCCGAGAAGGGCCGTGACCGTCAGCAGCGCCGAGACCGCCAGCATCAGACACTGCGCCGTCAGCATGACCCGGCGGCGATCATAATTGTCGGCGAGCGCACCGGAGATCAGCGAAAACAGCATGATCGGCAGCGCCGTCGAGGTCTGCACCAGCGCGACCATGTCTTCGGAGGCGGTGATCGTCGTCATCATCCAAGCAGCACCCACCGCCTGGATCAGGCCGCCGAAATTCGAGGACAGGCTGGCAAACCAGATGGCACGGTAGGTATCGTGCCGCAAAGGCGCCAATGTCGACGACGTATAGGCCACGATTTCTCCGCTCTTGTTGTTGCGCCCCACGGCAATATATGCGCAAGATCAGCGCTGGCCATAGGTCTCGTCGCCTCGCCGGAAGCGAATTGGCCGAATCGGTCGCAGACCTTGCAATTTCGGAAAAACCCGACTATATGCCTCTCAAATTCTTGATCGCTTGATGAAGAGTGGGCCGCAAGGACCCGCTCTTTTTTATTAGCGCGATCCCTAAACAGCATGAAATTGCGAGGAGCGCACCGCTTGTCGGACATGACAAACGCAGACAACGAACTTGAGCCGCGGCTGATTACCGAAACCGGGCTTGACCAGCGTCTTGCCGATATCATCGAGCCCGTTCTCGTCGGCCTGGGCTTTCGGCTGATCCGCGTCCGTATGCTGAACCAGAACGGCGCGACAATGCAGGTCATGGCCGAGCGCAACGACGGGACGATGACGGTTCAGGACTGCGAAGAAATCTCGATGGCGATTTCTCCCGTCCTCGATGTGGAAGATCCGATCGATAAAGAGTATCATCTCGAGGTGTCTTCGCCTGGCATCGACCGTCCGATGGTTCGGAAATCCGATTTCGTCCGCTGGCAGGGCCACCTTGTGAAATGCGAGACGTCGATCCTGATCGACAATCGCAAGCGCTTCCGCGGCAAGATCGTCGAAGCAGGCGTAGATGGTTTCACGCTCGAGCGTGACCAGGTCGCTTACGGGGAAGAGCAAAAGGTCACCATTCCCTTCACGGCGCTTAGCGATGCGAAGCTCATTCTGACCGACGACCTGATCCGCGAGGCGTTGCGCGCCGACAAGCTGGCGAAAGCTGAGGCCGCCAACCAGAACGACGCGGACGACCAGGAATAACCGATCAACAGACCGCTCCAGGGACGGGAACCCGGGGTTAAGACGGAGAAACAAGACAATGGCAGTCAGTGCGAACCGGCTCGAACTTCTGCAGATCGCAGATGCAGTGGCGCGCGAAAAGGTCATCGACCGCGAGATCGTGCTGGCCGCAATGGCCGATGCCATCCAGAAGGCGGCACGCTCCCGTTACGGCACCGAGTCCAACATCCGGGCCGATATCAATCCGAAGACCGGCGAAATCCGTCTGCAGCGCCTGCTCGAAGTCGTCGACAAGGCCGAGGATTATTCGACGCAGATCCCGCTGGAGCTTGCCCGCGACCGCAACCCGGACGCCGCACTCGGCGATTTCATCGCCGACCCGCTGCCGCCGATGGATTTCGGCCGCATCGCCGCACAGTCCGCCAAGCAGGTGATCGTGCAGAAGGTGCGTGAAGCCGAGCGCGACCGCCAGTTCGACGAATTCAAGGATCGCGTCGGCGAAATCGTCAACGGCACGGTCAAGCGCGTCGAATACGGCAATGTCATCGTCGATCTCGGCCGTGGCGAAGGCATCATCCGCCGCGACGAAATGATCCCGCGCGAGAACGTGCGCTATGGCGATCGCGTCCGCGCCTATGTCTACGACGTCCGTCGCGAACAGCGCGGCCCGCAGATCTTCCTGTCGCGCACGCATCCGCAGTTCATGGTGAAGCTGTTCACCATGGAAGTGCCTGAAATCTACGACGGCATCATCCAGGTGAAGTCGGTCGCCCGCGATCCGGGCTCGCGCGCCAAGATCGCCGTGATCTCGAACGATAGTTCGATCGATCCGGTTGGCGCCTGCGTCGGTATGCGCGGTTCGCGCGTTCAGGCCGTCGTCGGCGAGCTTCAGGGCGAGAAGATCGACATCATTCCCTGGAGCCAGGACCCGGCGACCTTCGTCGTCAACGCCCTGCAGCCGGCCGAAGTCGCCAAGGTCGTTCTCGACGAGGATGCCGAGCGCATCGAAGTCGTCGTTCCCGACGAGCAGCTGTCGCTTGCGATCGGCCGCCGCGGCCAGAACGTCCGCCTGGCGTCGCAGCTGACCGGCTGGGATATCGACATCATGACGGAGGCCGAGGAATCGGAACGCCGCCAGAAGGAATTCAACGAACGCACCAACCTGTTCATGGATTCGCTCGACGTCGACGAAATGGTCGGCCAGGTTCTGGCCTCCGAAGGCTTTGCCGCCGTCGAGGAACTGGCCTATGTCGATCTCGACGAAATCTCCTCGATCGACGGTTTCGACGAAGAGACGGCGCAGGAAATCCAGCAGCGCGCCCGCGAATTCCTCGAGCGTCTCGAAGCCGAGATGGACGAGAAGCGCAAGGCGCTCGGCGTTCAGGACGAGCTGCGCGAAATCGACGGCATGACCGCCCAGATGATGGTGGCGCTCGGCGAAGACGGCATCAAGACGATCGAGGATTTTGCCGGTTGCGCCGCTGACGATCTCGTCGGCTGGACGGAACGCAAGAACGGCGAAACGAAGAAGTTCGAAGGCCTGTTCTCGAAGTTCGACGTCTCGCGCGTCGAGGCCGAGCAGATGATCGTCCAGGCCCGCCTGTCGGCCGGCTGGATCACCGAAGAGGACCTGGCGAAGGGGACCGAAGAAGAGGTCGCCGAAGCCGAAGCCGAACAAGAAGCATGATGACCGCGCATGAGCCGGACGCTCTCCCTGACGAGGACGACGATCTTGCAGGTTATGACGTGAACGGACGCATGTGCATCGTGACGCGCGAAAGCGGATCGCCAGAAGAGCTGATCCGCTTCGTTGCCGCTCCCGATGGAACTGTTGTCGCCGACCTGAAGCGCGAGCTGCCGGGACGCGGATGCTGGGTGAAGATCGACCGCTCGCTGGTCGACAGGGCCGTGGCGAGGAAACTCTTCGCCCGCGCGCTGAAAATGGATGTGAAGGCGGCAGACGATCTCGGCGCAAGCGTCGACCGGCTGCTGGCGGCGCAATTGATGCAGATGATGAACATGGCGCGGAAAGCCGGCCAGTTCGTCAGCGGCTCCTCGAAAGTGGATGCCGCGGTCAGAAGCGGGGCAGCCCTTGCGGTGTTCCACGCGACCGATGCAGCCGATGACGGCGTCCGGAAAATCGACCAGGCCCGCAAGGCCTGGCACCTCGGAATGGAGACCGAGGAGGAGATACCTTCCTTCCGTCTCTTCTCGGAGAGCGAAATGGAAGGCCTGATGGGCCAGAATGCTTTTATCCATGCCGCAGTGCTTGCAGGGCAGGCGGGTGAGGGTGTAGTGAAGCGCGCAAAGATGCTCGAACAGTACCGTATTGGCGGTCAGTCCCGGGCAGCGGGCGGCGCTGGCCGGCAAAAACAATGAGGCGGTCACCGGCATTGGCCGGTCGCATTCTCATTGATCGACAAGTATTGAACGACAGGGTCTGATCTAGTCATCGCTCCCTGTCCGAAGGAACGGGAACGAATGACCGATAGTAACGACGACAAGACAATCAGCGTGACGGGCAAAAAGACGCTTACCCTGAAACCATCGGGGATGAGCCAGGGCACCGTTCGCCAGGATATGGGTCGGGGCCGCACCAAGGCGGTCGTCGTCGAGACCCGTAAGCGGCGCCCGATGCGCCCGGAAGACGAAAAGCCGATCACACCTGTGGCTCCGGTGGCTCCCGTGCGTGCCGCCGAACCGGCGCCCGCACCCGTGCAGGCGCGTCCGCAGCAGGCCGCACCGGCACCGCGGATCCAGCAGGGCAACAACAACAGCCAGGCGAACCAGCGGCCGCAGCAGTCCCACCAGGCGCCGCGCCAGAACGATCGTCCGCGCCCGGTGGTGCTGAACCATCTGTCGCCTGAGGAAATGGACGCGCGCCGGCGTGCGCTTGCCGACGCCCAAGCGCGTGACGCCCAGGATGCGATCCGCCGCGCCGAGGACGAAAAGCGCCGTGCCGCCGAAGAGGTTATCCGCAAGGCAGCCGAAGCCGAAGAAGCTGCCCGCAGGGCCGCCGAAGAGGCCATCCGCCAGGCTGAGGCGCCGGCCGCCGTTGCTGAACCGGCAGTCGCAGCACCGGCTCCGGCCGAAGCACGCGCCGACGCTCCGCGGCCGCAGCCAGCATCGTCGGCGCCTGCCGCGCGCCGGCCCGATGCGGCTGGAGCGCCTGGCGCTGCCCGTCCGGCAGCAGGCGCAGCTGCTCCCGGCGCCGTTCGCGGCCGCCGCGACGAAAAGGAAGACGACGATCGTGGCGGTGCCGCGCGCGGCGGCCCGGTCCGTGGCCGCGTCGTTCGCCCGGAACCGGCAAAGCCGGTCACCACACGCCCGAAGACGGATGAAGAGCGCCGTCGCGGCAAGCTGACGATCTCCACCGCCAATGTCGACGGCGAGGACAATGCCCGCGGCCGTTCGCTCTCGGCGATGCGCCGCCGGCAGGAGAAATTCCGCCGCGGTCAGATGCAGGAAACCCGCGAGAAGATCTCCCGCGAGGTGGTTCTGCCGGAGACCATCACCATTCAGGAACTGTCGCAGCGCATGTCCGAACGCGCCGTCGACGTCATCAAGTACCTGATGAAGGAAGGCCAGATGATGAAGCCGGGCGACGTCATCGACGCCGATCTCGCCGAACTCATCGCCGGCGAATTCGGCCATACGGTCCGGCGCGTGTCGGAATCCGACGTCGAACTCGGCATCTTCAACGTGTCGGACGAGGATGTCGAACTGGTTTCGCGCCCGCCTGTCGTCACCATCATGGGCCATGTCGACCACGGCAAGACCTCGCTGCTCGACGCCATCCGCCATGCCAACGTCGTCTCCGGCGAAGCCGGCGGCATCACCCAGCATATCGGCGCCTATCAGGTGGAGCAGAGCGGCCAGAAGATCACCTTCATCGACACCCCCGGCCACGCCGCCTTCACGGCCATGCGTGCCCGCGGTGCGCAGGCGACCGACATCGCGATCCTGGTCGTCGCGGCCGACGATAGCGTGATGCCGCAGACGATCGAATCGATCAACCATGCCAAGGCGGCCGGTGTTCCGATCATCGTGGCGATCAACAAGGTCGACAAGCACGAGGCCGATCCGCAGAAGGTCCGCAACCAGCTGCTGCAGCACGAAGTTTTCGTGGAATCCATGGGCGGTGAAGTGCTCGACGTCGAAGTTTCGGCCAAAACCGGCAAGAACCTCGACAAGCTGCTCGAGGCGATCCTGCTGCAGGCGGAAATTCTCGATCTCAAGGCCAACCCGAACCGGACTGCCGAAGGTACCGTCATCGAAGCCCAGCTCGATCGTGGCCGTGGTTCGGTCGCGACCGTGCTCGTTCAGAAGGGTACGCTGCGTCCGGGCCAGATCATCGTCGCCGGCGACGTCTGGGGTCGCGTGCGCGCGCTGGTCACCGACAAGGGCGACCATGTGAAGGAAGCCGGTCCCGCGACCCCGGTCGAGGTTCTCGGTCTTTCCGGAACGCCGCAGGCGGGCGACAAGTTCGCCGTTGTCGAAAGCGAAAGCCGCGCCCGCGAAATCTCGGAATACCGTCAGCGTCTGGCCCGCGACAAGGCGGCTGCCCGCCAGTCGGGACAGCGCGGCTCGCTGGAACAGATGATGATGCAGCGCCAGAGCGCCGGCATCAAGGAGTTCCCGCTTGTTATCAAGGGCGACGTGCAGGGCTCGATCGAAGCCATTGCCGGCGCACTGGAGAAGCTCGGTACCGACGAGGTCCGCGCCCGTATCGTCCATTCGGGCGCCGGCGGCATCACCGAGTCGGATATCTCGCTCGCCGAAGCGTCGAACGCGGCCATCATCGGTTTCAACGTTCGTGCCAATACGCAGGCACGCCAGTTCGCCGAGCGCGAAGGCCTCGAAATCCGCTACTACAACATCATCTACGACCTGGTGGATGACGTGAAGGCAGCGATGTCGGGCCTCTTGTCTCCGGAACGGCGCGAAACCTTCATCGGCAATGCCGAAATCCTCGAGGTGTTCAACATCACCAAGGTCGGCAAGGTCGCGGGCTGCCGTGTCGTCGAAGGCAAGGTCGAACGCGGTGCGGGCGTCCGCCTCATCCGCAACGACGTGGTCGTTCACGAAGGCAAGCTCAAGACCCTCAAGCGCTTCAAGGACGAAGTCTCCGAAGTGCCGATGGGCCAGGAATGCGGCATGGCCTTCGAAAATTACGAGGATATGCGCGCCGGCGACGTCATCGAGTGCTTCCGCGTCGAGCATATCACGCGCACGCTCTAAACCGCGGCGCGCTTTAAGCGCAGCATCGGCTTTCCGAAAGCCATTCGCCAGCCCGGCGGATGGCTTTCGGGTATCCGCCGACTTGACCTTTTCTGCCAAAAGAGTCATGGACGCTCTCCTTTGACGGGTTCGATTCCCAGCCGCATCGGCAAATAGAGATAACAATGACCAGAGCAACTTCTTCCGCGCCTTCGCAGCGCATGCTGCGCGTTGGCGAACAGGTTCGCGCCGCGATCACCCAGGTATTGCAGCGGGGCGAAGTGCGCGACGACGTCATCGAAGCGACCGTGATCTCGATCTCGGAAGTGCGCATGTCGCCGGATCTCAAGATCGCCACGGCTTACGTGACACCGCTCGGCGTTTCCGACCACAGCGTCGTCATCGAGGCGTTGAACCGTCATGCGAAATATATCCGCGGCCGGCTCGGGCAGCAGCTTCGGCAGATGAAATACATGCCGGAGGTGCGCTTCCGCGACGATACCAGCTTCGACAATTACAAGAAAATCGACGAGCTGCTGCGCTCGCCCGAGGTGAGCCGCGATCTCGACGGCGATAAAGACGAACAATAAACAGAAGAGACGCATGTCCAAACCACGCAAACCCAAAGGCCGGCCGATTTCCGGCTGGCTGATCCTCGACAAGCCGGTGGATTTCGGCTCGACCGAAGCCGTTTCCAAGATCAAGTGGCTCTACAAGGCGCAGAAGGCCGGTCATGCCGGCACGCTGGATCCGCTCGCCTCCGGTATGCTGCCGATCGCGCTCGGCGATGCGACGAAGACCGTTCCCTATGTGATGGACGGCCGCAAGATCTATGAATTCACGGTCAGCTGGGGCGAAGAGCGGGCGACGGACGATCTCGAGGGCGAAGTGACCGCAAGCTCGGACAAACGCCCCAGCGAACAGCAGATCCGCGATATTCTGCCCGGCTATATCGGCACCATCAGCCAGGTGCCGCCGCAGTTTTCGGCGATCAAGATATCGGGCGAACGCGCCTATGATCTGGCGCGCGAAGGCGAAACCGTCGAAATCCCCTCGCGCGAAGTCGATATCTTCCGGCTGACCTTGCTCGCCTGCCCGGATGCCAACAGCGCGCATTTCGAAGTCGAATGCGGCAAGGGCACCTATGTCAGGGCGCTCGCCCGCGATTTCGGCCGGGAGCTCGGCTGCTACGGCCATGTGTCGGGGCTGCGCCGCACCTTTGTCGCGCCCTTTTCGGAAGAGGCGATGGTGCCGCTCGCCGACCTCGTGGCGCTTGAGGCGATCGAAGATATGGACGAGCGGCTTGCAGCCCTCGATGCGCTGCTGATCGACACCTGCGAGGCGCTATCGGCCCTGCCCCATCTCGTCATCAACGACGACCAGGCGCACCGGCTGAAGATGGGCAATCCGATCCTCGTGCGCGGCCGCGATGCGCCGATTGCCGAAAGCGAAGCCTATGCGACGGCCCGCGGCAGACTGATCGCGATCGGTGAGATCGGCCAGGGCGAGTTTCGCCCGAAGCGGGTTTTTGCCTGAACCTGTCCGGTCGTGACGGCGATGACGATTGTCAGCCGGTAAGGATGCGATATCTTCTCGTCGGGCCATGGCGGCCCGGGGGGAAAACCATGCGCAGAATTGCGGGAATGCTGACGTTCTTTTCGCTGTTCCTGATCGTTGCCGGCGCGCAAGCCGCCGAACGCTGGGCCGAGCTTCCGCCCTTTCCCTCGATGCCGGCGTCGAAGACCAGCGGCATGGCCGATGTGAATGACATCAAGATGTATTACGCCGAATTTGGCGAAGGCGATCCGATCCTCTTCATCCATGGCGGTCTTGGAAATGCCGGCGTCTGGGGCCATCAGGTGGCGGACTTCGCGAGGGATCATCGGGTCATCGTCGCCGACAGCCGCGGTCACGGCCGTTCGACACACAGCGCGCAGCCTTTCGGCTACGATCTGATGACTTCGGATTACGTCGCCCTACTCGACTATCTGAAAATCGACAAGGTGACGCTTGTGGGCTGGTCGGACGGTGGCATTATCGGCATCGACATGGCGATGAAACATCCGGAGAAACTGACCCGCGTCATCGCCCAGGCGGCCAACGTCACGACGGGCGGCGTGAAGGACGACGTCTTGGAGAACAAGACCTTCAGCCACTACATCGAAGTTGCCGGCGATCAATACAGGAAGCTTTCGCCGACGCCGACCGAATACCAAGCCTTCTTCACGCAGATGCGCGAGATGTGGGCCGCTCAGCCGGCCTGGACAGCCGCCGAGCTTGCGAAGATATCGGTTCCATTCACGCTTGCGATCGGCGATCACGATGAAGCCGTCAAGCTGGACCATACGGAAATGATGGCACGTGAGATTCCCGGCGCCAAACTCGTGATCCTGCAGAATGCGAGTCATTTCGCCATGCTGCAGGATCCCGAGGGTTACAATGCGATGATCCGGGCGGCGATGGCGGGCCGCTGAAACCGCTGCGGGCGCTCCCCTCTTTCCATCGCTGCTTATTTGGTTTATAGGCAGCGCCAGCGTCAGGTTCGCCTGCTCGCATTCACGGCCAAAGCTGGACGGCATCCCGGCTTTTGGCGACCTTTATCTCCTCTCTTAGAAAGGATCACCCGATGTCGATCACTGCTGAGCGCAAGTCTGCGCTGATCAAGGAATACGCAACCGTTGAAGGCGATACCGGTTCTCCGGAAGTCCAGGTCGCGATCCTGACCGAACGCATCAACAACCTGACCGAACACTTCAAGGACCACAAGAAGGATAACCATTCCCGCCGTGGCCTGTTGACGATGGTTTCGAGCCGCCGCTCGCTTCTTGATTATCTCAAGAAGAAGGATGAAGGCCGTTATTCCAAGCTGATTTCCAGCCTGGGTATCCGCCGCTAAGTTTGTCCGGCGGGCGCTTTCCGAGCGCCCGCCGGATCCTGTTTCGGGACATGTTTCCCGATGAAATGTTCCAGCCGCGCCCTATCTCCAAGCGGTGGAACGACCGGCGGACCCGGATGGGCCGGTTCTGCCAAACCAACCGTTGACCTGTCATGGGGCAGGATTGCCGGATGCTTTCGGCCAAGGCTTCTCGAGGCTTTGGCCTGGTTTTCCCAGGGACCCTCGGATTATCGAGGAAACCAAGGATGAAAAGCCTCCCGTTGTCTTGCCCGTGATACGTCACATTGTTTGCGGTCGACTGTGCGTTGCGCCTGATATCGGCGATGGCGCGTGCTCCCGCATTGAAGGACAAGTCATGTTTGATACACACACAGTCGAAATCGAGTGGGCCGGCCGCCCGCTGAAGCTCGAAACCGGCAAGATCGCCCGTCAGGCCGACGGCGCCGTTCTCGCCACCTATGGTGAAACCGTCGTTCTCGCCACCGTCGTTTCGGCCAAGGCGCCGAAGCCCGGCCAGGACTTCTTTCCGCTCACCGTCAACTACCAGGAAAAGACCTATGCAGCCGGCAAGATCCCCGGCGGCTACTTCAAGCGCGAAGGTCGTCCGTCTGAAAAGGAAACGCTGGTTTCCCGCCTGATCGACCGCCCGATCCGCCCACTGTTCCCGGAGGGCTACAAGAACGACACGCAGGTCGTCGTCACCGTCGTCCAGCACGATCTTGAAAACGATCCCGACGTCTTGTCGATGGTTGCTGCATCTGCAGCGCTGACGCTCTCCGGCGTTCCGTTCATGGGCCCGGTCGGCGGTGCGCGCGTCGGCTACATCAACGGCGAATATGTTCTCAACCCGCATCTCGACGAGATGGACGAATCGAGCCTCGATCTCGTCGTCGCCGGCACCTACGACGCCGTGCTGATGGTTGAATCCGAAGCCAAGGAACTCAACGAAGAAGTCATGCTCGGCGCCGTCATGTTCGGCCACAAGGGCTTCCAGCCGGTTCTCGACGCGATCATCAAGCTCGCCGAAGTGGCCGCCAAGGAGCCGCGCGACTTCCAGCCGGAAGACTATTCCGCTCTCGAAACCGAGATGCTCGGCCTTGCCGAAGCTGAACTTCGCCAAGCCTACAAGATCACTCAGAAGGCTGACCGCTACGCCGCCGTCGACGCCGTCAAGGCGAAGGTGAAGGCACACTTCCTCCCCGAGGAAGGCGAAGCCCGCTACACCGCCGAGGAAGTCGGCGCGATCTTCAAGCACCTGCAGGCGAAAATCGTCCGCTGGAATATCCTCGACACCAAGAGCCGCATCGACGGCCGCGACCTCGAAACCGTCCGTCCGATCGTTTCGGAAGTCGGCCTTCTGCCGCGCACCCATGGTTCGGCGCTGTTCACCCGCGGTGAAACGCAGGCGATCGTCGTTGCCACGCTCGGCACCGGCGAAGACGAACAGTATGTCGACAGCCTGACGGGCATGTACAAGGAGCGCTTCCTGCTCCACTACAACTTCCCTCCCTACTCGGTTGGCGAAACCGGCCGTATGGGCTCCCCGGGCCGCCGCGAAATCGGCCACGGCAAGCTCGCATGGCGCGCCATCCGCCCGATGCTGCCGACGCCGGAGCAGTTCCCCTACACGCTGCGCGTCGTCTCCGAGATCACCGAGTCGAACGGCTCGTCCTCGATGGCGACCGTCTGCGGCACTTCGCTGGCTCTGATGGATGCCGGCGTTCCGCTGGCCAAGCCCGTTGCCGGTATCGCCATGGGTCTGATCCTGGAAGGCGATCGCTTCGCCGTCCTCTCCGACATTCTCGGTGACGAAGACCACCTCGGCGACATGGACTTCAAGGTTGCAGGCACCGCCGACGGCATCACCTCGCTGCAGATGGACATCAAGATCGCCGGGATCACCGAAGAGATCATGAAGGTCGCCCTTGGCCAGGCTCAGGGCGGTCGCGCCCACATTCTCGGCGAAATGGCCAAGGCCATCACCGAAAGCCGCGGCCAGCTCGGCGAATTCGCTCCGCGCATCGAAGTTATGAACATCCCGGTCGACAAGATCCGCGAAGTGATCGGCTCCGGCGGCAAGGTCATCCGCGAAATCGTCGAAAAGACCGGCGCGAAGATCAACATCGAAGACGACGGCACCGTCAAGATCGCCTCCTCCTCAGGCAAGGAAATCGAAGCGGCCCGCAAGTGGATCCACTCGATCGTCGCCGAGCCTGAGATCGGCCAGATCTACGAAGGTACGGTCGTCAAGACCGCCGACTTCGGCGCCTTCGTCAACTTCTTCGGCGCCCGCGACGGCCTCGTCCACATCTCGCAGCTGGCTTCCGAGCGTGTTGCCAAGACGCAGGACGTCGTCAAGGAAGGCGACAAGGTCTGGGTCAAGCTGCTCGGCTTCGACGAACGCGGCAAGGTTCGCCTGTCGATGAAGGTCGTCGACCAGGCCACCGGCCAGGAGATCCCGAACGAGAAGAAGAAGGAAGAAGCGGCCGAATAAGCCGCGTCTCCCAGATTTCATTCCGGGCGCGGGAATCTTCCGCGCCCTTTTTGTATCCCGGTTTTGCGCATGTCGTGGCCGCAAAACCGCTCACACATTTTTGCGCGACCTGCTTTTAACGAGACGAGACCCATGAGCCGCGAGACGCTGAAGACCCTGTTCCATCCCTTTGCCAGCGGCACAGTCCAGGCGCCCGGCGAGGGCGAGCGTGTGCTCTTCCTCGGCGCCGAGGCGGGCTTTGCGCTGCCCGACGATTTCGCCGCCTCGCTCAGCGCCGTCCAGGGCTTCCGGCCGCTCTACCGGCAGCTGCTGGCCCAGCGGATCGACGCCAAACCCGAGATCGACGGCGAAGACTACGATGCCGCCCTGGTGCTTTGCACGAAGCACAAGGGCGAGAACGAGGCCAATCTCGCCGCGGCCATCGCCCGCACGCGGATGGGCGGCCTGATCGTCGTTGCCGGCGCCAAGGAAGACGGCATTCAGCCGCTGCGCAAGCGCCTCGAAGGCTTCGGCCTCGCTATCGACCATATGCCGAAATATCACGGCGTCGCCTTCTGGTTCGGCCGTCCTGCCGATGCCGACGAGATCGTCTCCAGGCTGGCAAAGACGCCGGTGCGCGTCGACGGCCGTTTCAATGCCACCGCCGGCATGTTCTCGCATGACCGGATCGATGCCGGATCGGAACTGCTCGCCTCGCGCCTGCCGCAGGATTTTACCGGTGACGTCGCCGATTTCGGCGCCGGCTGGGGTTATCTCTCCGTCGAGCTGGCACAGAGGTCGCGCGGGCTGACGCGTCTCGACCTCTACGAGGCCGATCACGCGGCTCTCGAGGCCGCGCGGGATAATCTGGCGGAGAACTGCCCGAACGCGCCTGCGCGCTTCTTCTGGCACGATCTGGCGGGCGAGCCGGTCAAGGACAAATACGATCTCGTCATCATGAACCCGCCCTTCCACGAAGGGCACGCAGCCGATCCGGCGCTCGGCCAGGCAATGATCAAGACCGCCGCATCCGCGCTTCGCGGCGGCGGCCGCCTGATGCTGGTCGCCAATCGCGGCCTGCCCTACGAGGCGGTCCTGGCGGCGAATTTCAGGGAAAGCGGCGAAACCTGCCGCAACGCCCGCTTCAAGGTGCTTTGGGCGAAGAAATAAGGCTCAACGGGCTTCGAAGCGATTTCCCCATCGTGAAAACAAAAAGGCCGCGCGCAGGCTCTGCGCACGGCCTTTGAATTTCAATGAGCGGCGTCTACTCCACGTCTGCCCGGCGCAGCGTGTCCAGCGTCGGCATGGAAGTGACGTTGAAGCCGGCGTCGACGAAGTGGATTTCGCCGGTGACGCCGGCGGAAAGATCCGAAAGCAGATAGAGAGCCGAGTTGCCGACCTGATCGATGGTCACGGTCTTGCGCAGCGGCGCATTGCGCTGGTTCCAGGAGAGGATGGCGCGCGCATCCGAGATGCCGGCGCCGGCAAGCGTGCGGATCGGGCCGGCCGATATGGCGTTGACACGGATGCCGCGCGGGCCGTAATCGGCGGCGAGATAACGCACCGAAGCCTCGAGCGCTGCCTTGGCGACGCCCATGACGTTGTAGTTCGGGATGACGCGCGTCGAACCGTTATAGGTCAAGGTCAGCATCGCACCGCCGTCTTCCATCAACGGCGCGCAGCGCTTGGCGATCTCGGTGAAGGAGAAACAGGAAATGACCATGGTGCGGCTGAAATTCTCGCGCGTCGTATCGGCGTAGAGACCCTTCAGCTCGTTCTTGTCGGAAAAACCGATGGCATGGACGATGAAATCCAGCTTGCCCCAGCGCTGTTCGATCGCGTCGATCAAGGCATCGACCGAGGCGATGTCCTCGACGTCGCAGGGCAGCACGAAATCCGAGCCGACTTCGGCGGCAAGCGGCTTGACGCGCTTGCCGAGCGCATCGCCCTGATAGGTGAAGGCGAGTTCCGCACCCTGTGCGGCAAGAGCTTTTGAAATTCCCCAGGCGATCGAGTGGTTGTTTGCGACGCCCATAATGAGGCCGCGCTTACCCTGCATGATTCCAGTCATATTATTATCCGTTATAGCGCTGGAAGACGAGCGTGGCGTTCGTCCCGCCGAAGCCGAAGGAGTTGGAGAGGGCGATATCGATCTTCGCATTGTCGATACGCTTGCGCACGATCGGCACGCCTTCGAATTCGGGGTCGAGTTCGGTGATATGGGCGCTTTCGCCGATGAAGCCTTGCTGCATCATCAGCAGCGAATAGATCGATTCCTGCACGCCGGCCGCACCGAGCGAATGGCCGGTCAGCGACTTGGTCGACTGGATATGCGGGATCTTGGCGCCGAATACCTCGCGGATAGCGCCGATTTCCTTGCTGTCGCCGACCGGCGTCGAGGTGCCGTGGGTGTTGACGTAATCGACGTCGCCTTTGACTGATGCAAGCGCCTGGCGCATGCAGCGGATGGCGCCCTCGCCCGAGGGGGCAACCATGTCGTAACCATCCGAGGTTGCGCCGTAGCCGACGATTTCGGCGTAGATCTTGGCGCCGCGGGCCTTGGCGCGCTCCAGCTCCTCGAGCACCAGCACGCCGGCGCCGCCGGCGATGACGAAGCCGTCGCGGTTGACGTCATAGGCGCGCGAGGCGCTGTCGGGCGTATCGTTGTACTTGGAGGACATGGCACCCATAGCGTCGAAGAGATTGGACATCGTCCAGTCGAGATCTTCGTGGCCGCCGGCAAACATCACGTCCTGCTTGCCCCACTGGATCATCTCGGCGGCGTTGCCGATGCAATGCGCCGATGTCGAGCAGGCAGACGAGATCGAATAATTTACGCCGTGGATCTTGAACCAGGTTGCGAGTGTGGCCGATGCTGTCGATGACATTGCCTTCGGCACGGCAAAGGGGCCAATGCGCTTCGGGCTGTTGTTCTTGACGGTGATGTCGGCCGCCTCGATCAGGGTGCGGGTGGACGGGCCGCCGGAGCCCATGATGATACCGGCGCGCTCGTTCTGAGCGTAGTCCTTCTCGTCCAGGCCGGAATCGGCAAGTGCCTGCTTCATGGCGACATGGTTCCAGGCGCCGCCCTGCGACAGGAAGCGCATGGCGCGGCGATCCACCAGTTCGGCCAGCTCCGCGGCGCCGAGCTTGGGGCTGCCCCAAACCTGGCATTTGAAGCCGTGTTCTGCGAAATCGCTGGAGAAGGAGATACCCGACTTTGCCTGCCGCAAGGATTCGGTGACTTCGGCGGCGTCGTTTCCGATCGAGGACACGATACCCAGACCCGTGACAACTACCCGTCTCATCTGATCAAACCTTTTTTGTTTCGTGAGCCGCTTCAGATGCGGTTCAGGCCGTCTTGTCTTTCGAGAGACCGACACGAAGGTCGGCCGCCTGGTATATGGTCTCGCCGTCCGCCTTCAGCCAGCCGTCGGCCGTGCCGAGGACCAGACGGCCGCGCATGACACGCTTGAAGTCGATGCCATATTCGATCAGCTTCGTATGCGGGCGGACCATGCCCTTGAATTTCACTTCGCCTGTCGACAGCGCCATGCCGCGGCCTTCCTCGCCGAGCCAGCCCAGGAAGAAGCCGGTCAGCTGCCACATGCCGTCAAGGCCGAGGCAGCCCGGCATGATCGGGTTGCCTTCGAAATGGCAGGGAAAATACCAATCGTCGGGGCGCACGTCGTATTCGGCCCTGAGGTAACCCTTGTCGAAGGTCCCGCCCGTTTCTGAAATATCGGTGATGCGGTGAACCATCAGCATGGGCGGCAGGGGAAGCTGCGCATTGCCGGGGCCGAACAGCTCGCCATGTGCGCAGGCGATGAGTTCGTCGTACGAGTAGCTGGACTGTCTGGTCGTCATAAAGTTTCTTTTTCCCCCCGCGTGAGCCCGTGGATGTGAACGTGTAGTCCAAGTTCTGCAGAAAATGAAGCATGAGCAAGGCAGCTTCATTCACGGTCCCGGACCAAGCTTGCGCTATTATTTGGTGGTCGCATACAGGAAGGCCAGGGCTGCGACCAGACCTATTTGCGTTAAAAGCCGGTTTTCGCCGCGTTTATCAGGCTCTTGTCCCCATTGAACTATTGAAAGGCTCCTGTGCAAAAGTTATACCGCTTGAAGAAACATGATTGCTTTATGCAGGAATAACCGGAGTTGGTTTTGATGACGGGTGCACTCCCGATCGCCATAGAGGTCAGGCTGCGCGGTGCGGGCCTGCGTCCCACCCGCCAGCGTGTCGCGCTCGGCGACCTCCTGTTTGCCAAGGGCGACCGGCATTTGACCGTCGAGGAACTGCATGAGGAGGCGGTTGCCGCCGGTGTGCCGGTGTCGCTGGCAACCGTGTACAACACGCTGCACCAGTTCACCGAAGCCGGTCTTATCCGCGTACTCGCCGTCGAGAGCGCCAAGACCTATTTCGACACCAATGTTTCCGACCACCATCACTTCTTCGTCGAAGGCGACAACGAGGTGCTCGACATTCCGGTCAGCAACCTGACGATCGCCAATCTGCCGGAGCCGCCCGAGGGCATGGAGATCGCCCATGTCGACGTGGTGATCCGGCTGCGGGCGAAGCAGGGCTGACGACACGCTGTTTCACATGACATCGTCGGGGTGCCGGCCGGGCTTGTGCCTGTAGGTCGGAAAGGTCCAGCCGAACCACAGGGCGCCGCCGCGCACCGCAAAGGCCGCCACGACGCCGCAGGCAGACGCCAGATAAAGCGGCATTCCGAGCGCATTGGCGAGCGTGAACACGCCGGCGCCGATAAGGGCGGCGGTCACATAGATTTCCGGCCTGAGCAGCACCGAAGGCTCGTTTGCCATCAAATCGCGCAGAATGCCGCCGAAGGTCGCCGTCAGCGTGCCGGTGACGATCGCGATGGTCGGCGAGCCGGTGGCCGCAAGCCCCTTGGCGGCGCCGAGCACGCAATAGGCGGCAAGGCCGATCGCATCCAGCCAGATCAGCAGGCGATAGCGCGATTCCAGGAGATGGGCGGTGAAGAAGACGATGACGCCCATGATGCAGCAGACGAGGATATAGGCGGGGTTCAGCACCCAGAACACCGGCACCCGGCCAAGGACGATATCGCGCACGGTGCCGCCGCCCGTTCCCGTCACCATGGCGAAGAACAGAAAGCCGATCAGATCCAGCTGCTTGCGCGAGGCGGCGAGCGCGCCTGTGGCGGCAAACAGCGCGATGCCGGCATAATCGAGATAGACGAGCAAGGACATGCAGACCCCGGAACCGGCAAACAGTTTCCGGAAAGAACCACGGCGGCAAGGGCGGCGCAAGGCGGCGCGGCCATAAAGCCAGCCGATAGCGCTTTATCCAAAAGAGGAAAGCCGTGAAAACGCTGGTGCTCGCCGTTCTGAACATTCTCCTGCTAGTCATCATGCCGGCTGCGGCCTTCGGCCAGCAATCGCTGATCTCCGATCCGGAGATCTACGAGAAGAAACATTTCCAGGAGCAGTGCAAGGCGGCCGAATTCGCCGACGGCTTCGTCATCCGGCAGGACATCAACAATGACGGGCTGATCGACGCCGTGGTCAATGAAGGCGAGCTCACCTGCGACGGGCAGAAGGGGCCGCAATGCAATGACGACGGCTGCACCTATAATTTCTACCTGCAGGTCGCCGAAGGCGGCTATTTCATGATCGCGACGGCGCAGATCTACGGCTACGACTTCGTCCAGCGCTTCGGCAACATGGTGCTGGCGATGAAGATGCATCCGCGTTTCTGCGATCGCACCGAGGGTGACCCCTGCATCGTGACCGCGCGTGTGCGCGGCACGAAATTCGTTACCATTTCAAAAAAGTAACTCAGCCCGGATAGAGCTCCGACGTCCGGCCGGCGAGATAATAGCCGACCAGCCCGTACCATTCGCGGATCGCCGTCGCCATGTTCTGGGCATTGAGGTTCGGCTGGGTGAAATCCAGGCCCGGCCTGACCTGACCGTCGGTGCGATAATCGGTCGGCCATGGCACGATCCCGATGCCGAGCTTGCGGAAGATGCCGACGGAGCGCGGCATATGGAACCCCGAGGTGATCAGCAGGCAATTGGAGAGCCCCTGGCTCGCCAGGAATTCCTTGGTATTGACGGCGTTTTCGAAGGTGGTGCGCGACTGCGTCTCCTCGATCAGCCGATCCCTGGCGACGCCGAAGAGCGGGAAGAAGCGCTCGGATGCCGCCGCATCGCCTTCATAGACACCGGAGATGGAGCCGTCGCCGCCCGACACCAGGATGCGCGAGTCGGGAAATTTCTGCGCAAGCCGCAGGCCCTCGACGAAGCGGTCGGCGCCGCCGTTGAATTCGATGCCGTGGCGCGCCGTGTTGACCTCGTTTTCGAAGGCGCCGCCGAGCACGATCATGCATTGCAGGTTCTCCGGATCGGCGGTTGGCTTGGCGAAGCGCTGCTCAAGCCCCTGCATCATCAGGTTGCCGGCCGTGGTGTAGAGCGTGACGAAGAGGATGAGGGCTGAAGCCGCGGCGCCGAGGATACTCAAGATACGCCAACGCAGAAGACCGGCAATGAGGGCCAGAAAGACGAGGAAGAATGCCAGCGACAGCGGCTGCGCGAAAATCCAGACAAGCTTCGAAATCAGGAACAAGACCTACTCCTTGAGACGGACGACGATGCTTCCTATCCGATTCGAGGGTAACAGGAATGCGACGCTTCTAAAGCGCGTCGCGATCTTTCAGATTCGCTCCCAGCGCTTTAGCCCTTTGTTTTTGCGCATGCCGTTGCGGCAAAAGCGCGTCGCGCTTTGCCTGGGAAAACCGCGCACACTTTTGCGCGACATGCTCTATTTGCCGCGTGCAACGGCCGAGTGGTGCGGCGCGGGCTTCTGGTTGAAGCGCCGCTGAAGCGGCCGGGGAATGAACATGGCGGCAAGCGCAAGCGCCATGGCGAAAAGGGAGACCATCCACAGCGCATGCGCGCCGGTCTGGTGCGTCAGCACGGCGCCGGCGATCGCGCCGAGCACCATGCCGCCCCAGGGCACGATTTGGATCGTCCATTCGATATGGCGGTCGCCGATGATCCAGCGGCCGATGCCGCGGCCGAGGCGCGACAGCGCGCCTGTGACATAAGTCAGCCCGATCGGCAGGCCTTCGATGTGTTCGACGGCGGCATTCACCATGCCCATGGCAAAAACGATCATGTAGAAGCGGGCGAGCAGCAGGCCCTGCACCGTCGTCACCGAGGCGAGCGCCAGGACGAGACCGACGCAGCCGAGCACCACGAAAATGCGACGCTCGGAGACATGGGCAATGACGATACCCGCCGCATTGCCGAGCACGAAAACGCCGATGGCGGAGATCAACACCGCCGCGTGATAAAGATTGCCTTGGCTCACGGCGAGTGCTGCCCGCGTCGTATTTCCGGTCATGAAGGAGACGAAATCGCCGGTCAGCAGCAGACCGGTCGCGTCGGTCATGCCGGCCAGAAATGAGATGGCGCCGACGAGGGCAAGCCCGGTTGCGGTGCGTCGGGTGCGGATGAGACGGCGGCGTCTTGCTCTGGACATGGGTTGCGAATCCTGAAGCCGAATCGCTGCGATTCCAGCAGCAAAGATACATCCTCTTCGTTGAGGAATTGGCAAAGGGGATCGGAACGGCTGGGAACGTGCTGGCCGACGATCCCGATCGCCTTGAAAGCCACAGATATTACGTGATGCTACAGGCGCCGCCATACCCCGCCTGCTAGTATCCAGGGCTCGGAAAGCCTCCTTGAGCGACTGCTGGATGTGTGAATGGCAAGACGTGGCGTGGCTCTTTTTCTTCTGCTGGCAAGTTGCGGGCATCCGGGCGGCGTGATGACGCCGGTTTCCAGTTCGTCGGCAACGCCGCCGACATCAAGGGTCGACATGCTGGTTGCGACCACACGCGAGCCTTCCGGCAACCCGGCGACACTCTTCAACGGCGAGCGCAGTTCCAAGCCGCATCTGACGCAGATCTCGATTTCGATCCCGGCAAAGCGCGAAGCCGGCACCGTGCAGTGGCCGAAGCGGCTTCCGCCCGATCCGGCCACCGACTTTGCCGTGACCAATGTTCAGCAGATCGACACGGTGGCGCAGGGCCGCGTCTGGTTCCGGCAGCATGTGAACGGCGGGCATGCGCTCGTCTTCATTCACGGCTTCAACAACACCTATGAGGATTCGGTCTTCCGGCTGGCGCAGATCGTGCACGACAGCAGGATGCAGGCAACGCCTGTCCTGTTCACCTGGCCGTCGCGAGCGGAGATCACCGCCTACCAATATGACAAGGAAAGTACCAACTATTCGCGCACCGCGCTGGAGCAGGCGCTGCGCACGCTGGCGGCCGACCCCAATGTCAAGGACATCACCATCATGGCGCACTCTATGGGGACGTGGCTTGCCATGGAATCGTTGCGGCAGATGGGAATACGCGACGGCCACGTCAATTCGAAGATCCACAATGTCATCCTGGCCTCGCCCGACATCGACATCCAGGTCTTCGCCAAGCAATTTGTAGAGATGGGCGAGCCGCGTCCGAAATTCACGATCTTCGTCTCCCAGGACGACAAGGCTCTTGCCGTCTCCAGCTTCATCACCGGGCGCGTCTCGCGTCTCGGCGCGATCAATCCGACGGAAGAGCCCTATCGCTCGAAGCTGGAAAGAGCCGGCATCACCGCCATCGACCTGACGAAGGTGAAGACCAACGACAGGCTCAATCACGGCAAATTCGCCGAAAGTCCCGAGATCGTCCAGCTCATCGGCCAGCGCCTGATGACCGGCCAGACGCTGACCGATTCCAGGGTTACGCTGGGCCAGGGCATTACGGCGGTCGTCGGCGGAACGGTGACGAATATCGGCACTGTTGCCGCTACCGCGGTGGCGGTGCCGGTTGCGATCATCGAGCAGCCGGTTACGCGCCAGAGACCGCCACGCCCCGCCGAAGAGACGCTCGACGGCGATTTGAAGAAACAGACGCTGACGCAGTGAGGAGTTCCCGTTTGAAATGGCTTCTTTCCTTCACCGCCGCTTTTTTCTTCGCGCTGAGCGCCTTGGCGCAGGTACCGCCGGCGGTCCCGCAGCAGAAGATCGACGAACTCGTGCGCCTGCTGCAGGATCCCGAGGTCAAAGCCTGGCTCGATAGCCGCAAGCAGGAGAGCGGGGCCGCGACACCCGCATCACCAGCGGGCAATTCGACCTTGGCCAACTGGGAGGCGGGCGCGCGGGCGCGTGTGCATGCGATTTTGTCGGCAATCCCGGCAATCCCGGCTGAGGTGACGGCAGCGGCGACGAGAGCCCGGCGCGAAGCCGCCAGCAGAGGCTATGCGCCTGTTTTCGTGATATTCGGCGGCCTGGTCGCCTTCGGTCTCGCCGCCGAGGCGGTCTATCGCAGATTTGCCGCGCGCCGCGAGGCATTGCTCGGCCAACTGATCCCGATCGGCATTTTCGCGGGCGCGATGGGCATCATCTTCTTCGCGGTGGAATGGCCGCCGCTCGCGCGCGTGATGCTGCTTGCCTATCTCTCGGCCTTCATCCTGTTTCGATTGGCGGCAGCACTCCTGTCTGTGGCGGCGATGGGTTCATCCCTGCGGCGGAGGCTGTTGATCCTGTTGGGCGTCATTTGTTTTGCGGTGGCCACGGCGGCTCTCAGCAAGCCGCTTGGCGTTTCCCCTGACGTCAGCAAGGCCATCAGCTACTGCTTTTCGGTGCTCGGGCTGCTGCTTGCGATCGAGGCGGTGTGGTCGGTCTGGGAGGGAAGCCGCGCCAGGAAAGCGGCGATAGCGGCCTTCCTGGTCGTGCTGTGGCTCGTCTGGTGCCTCAATATGAGGGGCCTTTTCTGGATCGGCATCTACGCGCTGGTACTGCCCGGGATCCTGAACGCCGTCGGCCGGGTGGCGCTATCCTTCACCAGCGATCCCGGCAGCCTGCGCGGGATCCTCATCGCCCGCGGCGCACGCGCCGCGGTTATCGCGCTTGCGGTGGGATGGCTGGCGCTCGTCTGGCATCTCAATCCCGATACTTTGGGTCAGCGCGACCCGATGATCGCCGCCTTGTTCTACGGCGGCCTGAAGAGCGTGCTGATCCTCGTGGTTGCCGACCTTCTCTGGCAGGTGGCGCGCGGCTGGATCGATCGAACCTTGCGTATATCCACCAGCACGACATCGCTGGCGCCGGCCGACGCTGCCCGTCGCGCACGGTTTCGCACACTTCTGCCGATCTTTCGCAATGCGCTCGCCGTCACTGTTGCGGTCATGGCGGGGTTGATCGTGCTGGCGCAGCTGGGCGTGCAGATCGGCCCGCTGATCGCGGGAGCGGGTATCTTCGGCGTGGCGATCGGTTTCGGCTCGCAGACCCTGGTCAAGGACGTCATCAACGGGGTGTTCTACATGCTCGACGATGCCTTCCGGGTGGGCGAATACATCCAGGCCAAGGATTACAAGGGAACGGTGGAGAGTTTCAGCCTGCGCTCGGTGCGTCTGCGCCATCATCGCGGCCCAGTGTTCACGGTGCCGTTCAGCGAATTGGGCGCTGTCGAGAATATGAGCCGGGACTGGGTGATCGACAAGTTCAGGATCACCGTCGGCTTCGACACCGACATCGACAAGGCGCGCAAGCTAACCAAGAAAATCGGGGCTGAGCTGATCGAAGACCCGGAACTCGGCCAGCACTTCATCGAACCGTTGAAAATGAAGGGTGTCGAGCAGTTCGGCGACTACGGCATCGTCCTGAGCTTCGCCATGACCACGGTTCCCGGCATGCAGACCTATATCCGCCGCAAGGCCTATGCCAAGATTCGCGAGGTCTTCCTGGCCAACGGCATCGCATTCGCGCAGCCGACGGTGCAGGTCGGAGGAGACGACAAGGGCGGCGGCGCGGCGGCGGCCGCGCAGGCGATCCGCACGCAGCAGGTCAACGCAGCGACACCGGCAAAGTGAACTTGCCGGCAGAGGCAGATCAAAGGCGCTACGGTTTCAGATCATAAGCCTGGTGCGACGCACGAAGCTCTACCAGCGTTTTGCCGACACAGCTGCCGCCGCCTGCGCCGCCGATCGCCTTTGCCTGGCCATCGAGCGTGATCGTGCCGGCGATCCGATCGGATGCCACATAGGTCGCCACACCGTCTAGCGAGACGCGCGATATGTAAAAGGCGTGGTAGGTTTCGTTGTATTTGCAATGGATCACCAGCGGAAACTGAGAAAATGGATCGTCCTCGGCGATGGCGTCAAGCGGTTGAAGAACCGCCGCCAAAGCCCCGGCGCCGACCAGGCCGGCAAAAACTCGCTTGATCAATCCGATCAAATTTCGGCGGGACGCATATGTCATGTTTCAATCCCTCTGATGGCCCTCTGCTGGTATGTGTTAAATCGTCAAGGCGATGAGCGCATCGCGGTCGAGAAGCCGGACAATCCGCTGCGATTTGCCGGCAAGACGAATGACGCGTTTTTCCCGGAGCTTCGTGAAAGAGCGAGCGACGGTTTCGACCGTCAGTCCAAGATAATCGGCGATATCGCTGCGCGACATCATCATATCGAATTCCGCATCCTCGGGGTGGCGGTCGGCCATCTCCTGAACGAAGGCCGCAAGCCGCTTCAAGGCGCTTTGTTCGCTGATGATGAGCTGTTTGCATTGCGCCTTTGCGAGGTTCGTCAGGGCAATGTGCAACAGATCGATCGGAACGCCCGCGTCCTGGCTGGTGCGAAACGATCTGACGCGCGTTTCGCAGATGGCCTCTGCAAAATCGGTTCGCACCTTGCCGTTTTCGAGCCCGAACCATTCGCCCTTGCCGCAGAAGGATAGGATGTGCCGCTGGCCGTTCGACGTCAGGCGGTAAATCCGGACGGCGCCGGCCTCGACCTGGTAGATCGCAAGGGCGTATTCGCCTTCGCTGTAGATCGCTTCATCGGCGCGGAGTTTGATCGACTGGTCCTTGGCCGCAGCGGGAGCCGTTCCGTGGTGGTGGCCTGGAACCCTTGTGTATTTTCCGATCGCCTGATCCTGAAACATGTGCGTCGTCCCCCATCCGCACTCAGCATAAGCAATCGTTGTGTGCCCCGATATTCGAGATACCCCTTACGTATTGCTACGGAAGCCGGCGACCACCGACAGGTGTATAAAGCTGTCATCCCCTGAGGGCGATACGGCGGTATCGCGGGAGGTCTAGATGGTACCGGAAGAGGGAGGGGCCAGCCAGGCACGTCAAGAACCCGAAACCGTTCGCGCGCAGCTTGATCGTATTCTCGCAAGCCCGGAATTTCTTGCACCTGAACGCGGACGTCGGTTCCTGCAATATATTGTCGAAGAGACGCTTGACGGGAACGGCGAACAACTCAAGGCCTCTACGATTGCGCAGGCGGTCTTCGGACGCGATGCCTCCTTCGATGCGCAGAACGATCCGGTCGTGCGTATCGAAGCGGGACGTATCCGTCGCGCCCTCGAGCGATATTATCTCGTATGCGGAAACAGCGATCCGGTCGAAATCACCATTCCCAAAGGGGGCTATGCTCCGCATTTTTCAAGTATTGAAGACAGTTCGACCGTCGAGGCCGCTGCTTCGTCGAATCGCGAGAACAACCAGCGTCAGCCCGGGCATGAGCAGCGCCAGCCCGGACATGACCGTGGTCAGCCTGGGCATGAGCGACCGCTGCGCTATCGTGATCTTCTCCTGCCGATCGGCATTCCGGCCCTTTTCGGCGCAGTGGCGGTGCTCGCCCTCATCCGTCCGCTCGAATCCTACCTCTCACCGCCGGAAATGCCGCCGGCGCCCGCCGTCTCGACATCGACAAGCAAGACCAGAATCGTCGTCGAACCCTTCGTGGCCCTCGGCGGCACGGCCCAAGGAGCGGATTTGGCCAAAGGGCTGGCCGATCAGCTGATCGCCAAACTCATGAAGGTGGACAGACTTGTCGTGCTTGCTCCCGGCCGATTCGGCGTGGAGACGATCGGCTCGTTGTTCAATCTTCAGGGAAGCACCATTGTCGAGGGCACGATCCTGCATCTGCATGTCCGCCTGATCAACGGTGCCGACGGCACCGTCGTCTGGGCAAACCAATATGATCGCGATCTGCGGGATCAGACCACCCTCGATGTCGAGGACGACATTGCCGCCCAAATCGTCACGGAAATTTCAACCAGCCGCAAACTAGACGGCGCCGGCCCTCTTCCATAATCCTTGCAAGCGATCACAGGCCATCGCCGGCGGACCGTCCCAACCGGGATCGTGCGTGCCACTATCCTCCCGATGGCAGGTCGACGGCCACGCCCGCAGCGCGCAGGCCGTCGAAGAACCTTTCCTGATCTTCCGGGCGTTGCAGGCGCAGGGAAATCTCCTGGCGGATATTCGTCATCAATTCAGGCGCGTGAGTCTGGAGCCAATCCCGCTCCAGCTTCGCCTCGTCCATCTTGCCTGCGGCTCCGAGAATGGACAGCAGCGCGAGATGACGCATCGGATTGCCGTCGAGACCGGATATTCGCGACCATTCTTCCGCCGCTTCGATATTGCCCCTCATCAAGGCACACATTGCCATACCGGCTTCGTAATAGCCTCTGGGACCGACATTTTTGTCAAGCGCGATCGATATCAGCTCGCACCCCGATTGCCATTTTCCGGACATCGCCAATCGCAGGCCATATTCGCCGGCGACTTCCACATCGTTTGGATTTGCGGCATAGGCTGCGGTCCCGGCCGCAATGGCCTTGTCGATATCGCCCTGGAAAAAGTTCACCAGCATGACGGCGCGGAGCACGCGGGGATTGTCCGGCGCCAGCGATGCCGCCCGCTGGGCGGCAGCGGCTGCCAATGAAAGCGCCTCGGCTGAAGAGGGGGTGCCGAGCGTGTAGCGAAATCTCACCTCATCAAGATAGACCAAGGACAAGAGCGCCCAGGATGTCGCGTTATCCGGACGCTGGCGGATTGCCTGTTGCAGGCACTCGCGCACGGCGCCGTGGTTTTTCGCGGTCATCGTCTCGATATAGCTGCTATAGACCGGAGCGCAGGCATAGCCATCCTGGTCTGCCTTCCGCGCTGACTGCGCGATCATGGCCGTTTCCGCTTGAAAGATGGCGCCATGCGGGCGCGCTATCGCGCCGGCAATTTGCCGGGCGACATTTGTTTGAATCTCGAGCTTGTTCTGAGCGCGAAGATCGGCGTCGAAATTATTGGCCCAGATGACGGCCCCGTCCGTCTGGCGCACCAACCTGACAACGGAGCGCAACCTGCTTCCGTCCGCCTGAATATTGCCCTGAAGCGCGTAACCGGCAGCCGCGGCATGATCACCTGCCGACGGATCGGCGACCACGACCAGGTCATTGATCTGGGCAAGCTGGCCGATAATATCGTCCCTCAGGCCGCGGGCGATATCCGAACTGGAATCGGGAAAGCCGCTCTCGGCAAAAACCTCGACGGTGACCGTCGGCGGCAGGGCCTCTGACGGCGGCGGCTTGATCGGGGTGCCGCGTGCAACAAAAAGTGCCGAAGCGAGGGCGAGGAGAGGAAGAACAAGCACGGCCAGCAGGCCGGTCCGGCGGCCACGACCGTTCGCCAGCGCCACGCCGTGCGTCTCGCGCGGCGAATGTGTTTGATCCGGGGGAGCTGCGATCTGCGCATTTTCCCGGTCCTTCTCAGGCAGTGGCGGCGCCGACGCGTCCCTGAGATATTCGAAATGCGGGACGTAGCCGCCTTTCGGCACCGTGATAATCACCTCGTCCGCCTGACCCGCGACGAGATAATAACGCTCCAGCGCCTTCCGGATCCGGCCGGCCTCGATCCGGACGACCGGATCATTCTGCGGGTCGAACGATGCTTCCCGACCGAAAACCACATTTGCAATGGTAAACGCCTTCAGGAATCCCGATCGACCGGCAAGCGTCTCGTTGACGACAAATTGCAAAAAATTTCGCCCGCGCTGCGGCGCGTGAAATTCCTCACTTGCAAGAATTCGCTCGACTTGCCAGCAGATTTCCTCAGCGGTCGGTCCAAGACTGCTGACTATATTGATCTGTGTTGCGTTTCTCACGATCGCCCCTACGACAAGATCACGCAATTATGTAAGCATCTTCTAAAGCATCATATCTCACGAGCTTGAAGTTGCAAGCATGGCCTCTTCGAATTATCGGGCGCAGGCTGGCCAGGGGTCGACGGATGAGATCCGTCCGGCTTCGCTCGATTGCACAACTGCATCGATAGTGACGGCCATACGCATGAGTTCGGCAAGGTTGCGAGCCCCCATCTTGGCCATCACGTTGGCGCGATGGACCTCCACCGTGCGCGAGCTGATTCCCAGATAATAGGCGATCATCTTGTTCTGCAGACCATCGAGTACTCCGGTCAGAACCTGATGTTCGCGATCGGTGAGCTGGCGAAGCCGTGCCGCGACGCTTTCGGAATCGGCAATCGAGCGGCCGGGGCGCCGGTGCCCGATAGCCAGATTGATCGCTGCGATCAGGGTCTCTTCCCTGAGCGGTTTTTCCAGGAAATCCGATGCCCCCGCCTTCATCGCCTGAACGGCTGCAGCGACGTCGCCCTGGCCGGTAATGACGATCGCCGGAACGTCCACGCTGGACCGTCGCACGCGGTGAAGCAATTCGATGCCGTCGACATCAGGCATGCGCAGATCCGTCAAAAGGCAGCTTCTGCCCGAAAGAGGCAGCAGATCCAGAAATGCTTTTGCGCAGCTATGAGCCCGCACAGCAAAGCCTGCCGACACCAGCAGGAACGTCAATGATCGTCTCAAGGCCTCCTCGTCATCGACGAGATGAATCGTCAGGTCGTTCGCCATTGGCTTCAATCTCCACCAGCGGAAGCGAGAACGAAAAGACTGAACCGCCCTCGGCTTTCCTACGCGCGCCTATGCGGCCTCCATGCGCCTCGACAATGCGCTTGGACA
Source organism: Rhizobium sp. N122 (assembly GCF_002211295.1). Lineage (NCBI taxonomy): Bacteria > Pseudomonadati > Pseudomonadota > Alphaproteobacteria > Hyphomicrobiales > Rhizobiaceae > Rhizobium > Rhizobium sp. N122. Next base: position 136,078 of record NZ_LOKU01000002.1, read on the forward strand.
AGGCCAAGCCGATGCCGAGGCCATGAGGCTTGCCGGTCACGAAGGGGCGAAACAACGAATCCTCGATCTCGGCGGCAATCCCGCAGCCATTGTCGGACACGTCGACAACGAGTTGCGAAGAATTGTTGACTATTGTCCGGATCGCAATCGAGGGCTGCTCGACACACTCGGTCGCCTCCAGGGCGTTGCGAACGAGGTTGGTCAGTACCTGCACGATCTGAACGCGGTTTGCGAGAACGATGTCCTGCGCTGCTTCGAGCTGAAAGTCCGTGTGCAGGTCCTTTCGCCGCGCCCCGATGAGGGCGAGCATTGCCGCCCTGTGGATCAGCTCGTGCATCGCCTCCGGTTTCTTCTCGGGAGCACCGCGCTCTGCGAATTCTCTGACGTTCTGGACGATGCTTCCCGCCCAGAGCGCGTGCTGGGTAATTTCCAGCAGCGCTTCGCGAAGCTCTTCGCCGCGCCGGAGGCGGTTGCCCGTGACAAGACGCCCGCACCCTTCGGAATAGGCTGCGATCGACGACAGCGGCTGGGAAAGTTCGTGAGCAAGGGTAGATGCCATTTCGCCCAGTTCCGCCACTCTTGCAAGGCGGGCCATCTCCTGCTGAAGTTCCTGAACTTGCCGCAAAGTCTCGCGCTCGGTTCGAAAGTCCTCGAAAACCGCCGCGGTGAAGACACCGTTTTCGTCATGCTTCCTGATAATGGTCAGGGCGGTCGGAAATTGCGCCTCGCTCTTGGTCACCGCCAGGCCGGCCCGCACCGCCCCCTGGCTCGCCCAGCGTCCGTTCAATCGGATATCCGGTGTCGGGCGCCAGACGAAATCGATCTTTCGGCCAATCAATTCGCGCTCCTCATAGCCGAACAAGGCGACCGCGGCCTTGTTGCAGGCTGAAATTCTATGGCGGTCGCTGATAAAAAACACCGCGTCCGGCATGTGTTCGTGGAGTTGCCGAATCCAGTCCATCCGTGGTCCGCCGTTTCCTTCGCGAAAGGCGCGCGCAGGCTCGCGATGCGGCATCTGCGACGTCACCGGGGAGACGTGTCCTGCCACCGCTGCCACGCTCGGACCGGCTTCGGCGACGGCATGCAGCGCCTCCATCTTGATAGTCATGATGGTCTCCTCCGCCCCTTGAGACGTATCGGCCCCATGGACCGTCATTTTCCTCCGGCAATGGCCTGAAGATACCATCCCCGGACGGCTAATCCGTGTAGTATCGCGTAGCCTCTATTGTTGTTTCGTGGCACGCTTCGGCGCCTCTTCCCCCCGGCGTCGGGCACATCGCCATTGATCCGGCTCAATGCCCCCGACTCGTTGTTCCACTATTGTGAGAAGCAAGACGAGGGGCTCCTCTCGAGAACGTTGAAAGATCAAGAATTTGTCCTCGCCATCGCAATCGCGACACCTGCGGCCATGGTGACGCTCGTGAGACGTCCGGGAGGGTCGCCAGAATACCAGTGCGCATGAAATCGGTTCAATGCGCGATCACCAAACATGCCGGCGAGTTGCCGGAAGCTCGTGTCCGGCTGACGCTGGTGAATCCTCCGGGAGGGTTCGGAAATGTGGCGGTTGCCCGTCGAAGCTCCGTTCGAACAGGATATAGAACTCGCCGTCATCGACGATGAAGGCGTCCATGCCCTGGTTTTCCCCTGCCGGCGGCTCTCCAACGGCTGGGTCAATGCCAAGAGCGGCGAAACGCTCGACATTCACCCTACTCATTGGCGCCCATGGCAAATCCGTCGCCGCAACGTTTCCGGTCTTCAATGAATGCGACGGCAGCACCGCTGAGGACCGGCGCCGATGGAAAGATCGCAATATACCGCAGCGAGGATTGTCTGCGATCAATGACACGACCGAACGGGCCGAAATAATCTGGTCTTCGAAGAATGGGCGGTGCGGCCGTCATCCGAAAGGCTGGAAGGAGGACCACATGCGTGGTTTCGGGGTTCACTCGGAGATCGGGAAATTAAGAACCGTCATGGTCTGCAAGCCGTCTCTGGCGCATCAGCGCCTGACGCCCGCGAATTGCCATGATCTGCTTTTTGACGATGTCCTATGGGTCCACGAGGCCCAGAAGGACCATTTCGATTTTGTGCTGAAGATGCAGGAACGGGGTGTCGAAGTTCTCGAACTCCACGATCTGCTCGGTCAGACGCTTGCCAACAAGCAGGCGCGTGATTTCCTGTTGGACCGGCGCATTACCCCGAATGTGCTCGGCTCGCAGATCGCCGAGGCGATGCGGCCATGGCTTGATGAAATGCCGCCTGCGCAGCTCGCCGCCTTCATGATCGGCGGCATCGCAATCTCCGACCTGCCTGAGGTCAAGGCGAAGTCGCTGATGCTCAGCGCCCTGCCCGAGACGGATTTCGTCATCCCGCCTATCCCGAACACCTTGTTTCAGCGCGATCCCTCCTGCTGGATCTACGGCGGCGTGACCTGCAACCCGATGTTCTGGCCGGCAAGGCGCGCCGAGACGCTGATCCAGCGCGTCATCTACAAGTTTCATCCGATCTTCCTCGACGGCGATTTCCAGATCTGGTGGGGCGATTCGGACCAACCGTTCGCCAATGCCTCGATGGAGGGCGGCGACGTCATGCCGATCGGCAACGGCAACGTGCTGATTGGCATGGGCGAGCGCACGACCTACCAGGCCGTCGGCCAGGTGGCGCAGGCCCTGTTCAGGAGCAAGGCGGCAAAGAGGGTGATCGGCTGCCTGATGCCGAAGAGCCGGGCGGCCATGCACCTCGACACCGTTTTCAGCTTTTGCGATCGCGATGTCGTCACCCTGTTTGCCGAGGTCGTCGACCAGGTCCGCTGCTACAGCATGCACCCCAGAGATGACGACGGTACGTTCGAGATCCAGCCTGAAAATCGGCCGATGCTCGATGTCGTTGCCGAGGCGCTCGACCTGCCGCGATTGCGCACTGTCGAGACCGGCGGCAATTCCTACCAGGCCGAGCGCGAACAATGGGACGACGGCAACAATGTCGTTGCGCTCGAGCCCGGCGTCGTCGTCGCCTACGACCGCAACACCTACACGAATACGCTTCTGCGCAAGGCGGGGATCGAGGTCGTCACCATTCGCGGCTCGGAACTCGGCCGCGGCCGTGGCGGCGGGCATTGCATGACATGCCCCATCTGGCGCGACCCGGCTTACTGACGTTTCACACCCACGAACCAGACCGACGGAGCAAGACCATGAGCTTCAATCTGCGCAATCGCTCGTTACTGACCGTGCAGGATTATACCCCGCGGGAATTCCGCTACCTCCTCGATCTCGCCCGCGACCTGAAGCGGGCCAAATATGCCCGTACCGAACAGGAGCACCTGAAAGGCAAGGAGATCTGCCTGATCTTCGAGAAGACCTCGACGCGGACGCGATGCGCCTTCGAAGTCGCCTGCTCGGACCAGGGCGCCAACGTGACCTATCTCGATCCCTCCGGCTCGCAGATCGGCCACAAGGAATCCTTCAAGGACACGGCGCGGGTGCTGGGGCGCATGTATGATGCGATCGAATATCGCGGCTCTGCGCAGAAAGGCGTGGAGACACTGGCAAAATACGCCGGCGTTCCCGTCTATAACGGACTGACGGACGAATATCATCCGACGCAGATGATCGCCGACGTCATGACGATGCGCGAACATAGCGACAAGCCGATCGCTCAGATCAAATATGCTTATGTCGGCGACACCCGCTCGAATATGGGACATTCGCTGCTGATCGTCGGCTGCCTGCTCGGCATGGATGTGCGCATCTGCGGCCCGAGATCGCTGTGGCCTTCGGAAGACTATATGAAGATCGCCAAGGATTTGCAGCAGGCCTCGGGCGCGCGCCTGCTGGTCACCGAAGATCCGAGGGAGGCGGTCAAGGACGTTGATTTCATTCACACCGACGTCTGGGTCTCGATGGGCGAGCCGAAGGAGGTCTGGCGCGAGCGCATCAAGCTGCTCACGCCCTATCAGGTCAACCAGGAGCTGATGAAGGCGACCGCCAACCCGCAGGCCAAATTCATGCATTGCCTGCCGGCTTTTCACGACACCGAAACAACGCTGGGCAAGCAGATCGCCGAAGATTACGGCATGGACAACGGCCTTGAAGTGACCAACGAGGTCTTCGAGTCCGAGGCCAATGTCGCCTTCGAACAGGCGGAAAACCGCCTGCATACGATCAAGGCCCTGCTCGTCGCGACCCTGGGAGATTGACATGCGTGTGGTCATTGCGCTTGGCGGCAATGCGCTTCTCCGGCGCGGGGAAGCGATGACGGCCGATACCCAGAGACGGAATGCGCGCGTCGCAGCTCAGGCGATCGCGCCCTTGGCAGCCGAACATGAGATCGTCGTCACGCACGGAAACGGGCCGCAAGTCGGCCTGCTTGCGCTGCAAGGGGCGGCCTACAAGCCCGAGGAAGCCTATCCGCTCGACGTTCTCGGCGCCGAGACCGAGGGCATGATCGGTTACATGCTGGAACAGGAGCTCGGCAATCTCCTGCCGTTCGAGCAGCCTTTGGCCACGCTGCTGACCATGGTCGAAGTCGATGCCGCCGATCCGGGCTTCCAGAACCCCACAAAATTCGTCGGCCCCGTCTATGAGCAGGCCGAGGCGGAGCGGATCCGCACGGAAAAAGGCTGGGTCTTCAAGCAGGACGGCGAAAAATGGCGGCGCGTCGTCGCCTCGCCGGCGCCCAAACGCATCTTCGAGATCCGTCCGGTCCGCTGGCTCCTGGAACAGCGCACCATCGTCATTTGCGCCGGCGGCGGCGGCATTCCGACGATGTATGAAAAGGGCAGCGACCGGAAGCTGATCGGTGTCGAAGCCGTGATCGACAAGGACCTCTGCTCGGAGCTTCTGGCGCGCGAGCTTTACGCCGATCTGCTGATCATGGCGACGGACGCCGAGGCCGTCTGCACCGACTGGGGTAAGCCGTCCCAGAAGGCAATCCATCAGGCCCGTCCCGACGATTTCAAGCAGTTTTCCTTTCCGGCCGGGTCGATGGGCCCCAAGGTCGACGCCGCCTGCCATTTTGCGCGCGCCGGCGGCAAGACCGCGGCCATCGGTTCGCTTGCCGACATCGCCGGAATGGTGCGCGGCGAATGCGGAACAATCATCAGTGAGACTTTTTCCGGTCTGCGCTGGCACGCCTGAGCGCCTGACCTTTCAAGCAAACTTATCCTGAGAGGGCAGCGGGCGCGCTACGGCGGCCGCTGCTGCCGTCTCCTTGTCCGTCGCGCCGGCCGCATTTCGTCTTTGCCAGACATAGACGGGAATGCCGAGCATCAATAGCACGAGGCCATAGAGCACCGGTTCGGCGCCGGAGCCGTAAAGGGTGAAGATGGCAAAGACGAAGGCGATGAGCTCGATTGCGCTCACCCGTGGCATTCGCCCATGGGTGACACCCGCAACGAGGCTTCCGGCGAGCGAGCAGAAGGCATAGGGAATGACGGCGGCCATGGTGCTCAGCCCAACCATCAGCCGATAGACGGCCGCGAAACCTTCGGCGCCGATCGCCTGGACAAGCACCAAAAGCGTTGCGAAGGAGGCCGAGATGATCATGCCCCATGCCGGCACGCCGCGCGGGGAAAGCCGCGCAAAAAGCGGCGGAAACAGCCCGTCCCGGGCCGCCGCCATCGGAACCTGCCCCATCAGCAGGGTCCAGCCGTTGAGAGCGCCGATCGAGGAGAGCAGCACGGCAAGCGAGATCGCCAGCTCGCCGGGCCGTCCCCACATGATCCCCGCAGCCTGAGAGAATGGCGCAACCGAGTGAACGAGCTGGTCGCGCGGCAGGAGGCCCATCACGACGATGGTGCCGAGGACGTAAAGGGCGGCGGCGATCGAGATCCCCAGCACGGTCGAGCGGGGGATGGTCCGCTCGGCGTTTTCGACATCGCCTGCGGGCACGGTCGCCGATTCCAGCCCCAGATAGGCGAACATTGTCAACGGCGCCAGCGTTGCCACCGACTGCAGCAGCGATTGTCCGCTCGGATTGAGTTCGGAGAAATGCGAGGTATCGATGAAGAGAAGACCGATAATGGCGACGGCGCCGAAGGGAAGCAGCTTGGCATAGGTGGTGACCTGAGCGAAGACACCCGCCGCATGCACGCCGCGCAGATTGACGAGCACGATCGCCCAGATCACGCCGAGCGTCAGCACGGTCGCGGCGAAGCGGTTGCCGAGGGCGGGGAAGAGATCGACCATCACCCCGGCAAAGGCAATGGCGATGACCGGCAGCGATGTCCAGATGGAAATCCAGTAACCCCAGGCGATCAGAAAGCCGGCAAAATCACCGTAAGCGAGCCGCGTATAGGCATAGGGGCCGCCGACGGCGGGAACGAGGCTCGCCAGGCGCGCGAAGGTGAGGCCAAGGCAGATCGCACCGGCGCCCATGACGATCCAGATGATGATCGCCAGATTGCCATAGGGCGCGACCGCGGCCGGTGAAAGATAAAAGCCCGAGCCCACCATGTTTCCGACCACGATGGCGGTGCAGGCGGCAAGTCCCAGACTCTTGCCATTTGGCGACGTTGTCATGGTGCCCTCCCCACAGACGGCCTTTCCGATGCCGATATCGCCTCGGACATCTGCTGCCGGGCGCAATCTTCCTCCCAAAGAATAGACGCTGCAATCCGGTTCAATGCGTAGTCGGTGCCCGTCTCCAGCATCAAGCATTGTCGTATTCGGCTCTCTGCTTGTTTGAACGCCATTGATCCTACGCAATGCCTGGCTCCGGTGCATGAGCTATCCTCAGCAACCGAACATCATTTGGTTCTCGGGAGTTAAAGCGATGAAGATGGCCGTGATCCTTGGGCTTGCCGTATTGACCGCCGCCGCCGGAATTGCGCCGGTCGAGGCCCAGCAAAGCAGACGCGAATATCGCAGGATGAACTGGAGCGAGAATCTGCCCGAGGCGGTGCGAACCTATCACGACAGACGGTTCACGATCGTCAGTTACAGGATGGCCGATTTTTCCGAGACCGGCTCACACCCGGCACAGGGAAGCGAAGAGCACGTCAAAGCCATCCGGGATGCAATTCGCGCCAACAAATGGCTGACGACTCAACTCAAGACCAAGAAGCTCACCGCGAACGACATCGAATGGGTGTCGCGGGCACGCAACGGCAATATGACCTTCTATACAAAATGACCGCTATCCGCACCGGGAGATTTCAGGCTGAGGCAGGCCGCGGGGCCTCCTAGCCTGGTAGGACCGCCGCCCGGCTGCCGTAGGCGACTACGGCTGGCAAGAGATAAAAATCGGACCACCCGTTCCCACCTCGTCTCACCTTCACAATCAGCATAAAACGATTGGAGTGACGGTACCGGAGGTGGGCGATGATGATTGGCGAGCAGGGATTTCTCAGGATCTCGATCGCGGCGACGGTGGTGGTCGCTACGCTCGGCGTCGTTTTCGGCATTCTTTCCGGATCGTTCTCCATCGCTTTCGACGGCGTTTATTCGCTGGCGGATGCAGCGATGACGGGGTTGGCGCTCTGGGTTTCCGGCCTGATCATAAAATCGACGCAGAACGACGCCCGGTCGGGCAGGATCCGAAACCGTTTTACCATGGGTTTCTGGCATCTGGAGCCCATCGTGCTGATGCTCAATGGCTGCCTGCTGATGACGGTCGCCTTCTATGCGCTGATCAGCGCGATCATCAGCATCCTCAGCGGCGGCCATGAATTGCAGTTCGGCATGGCGGTGGCTTATTCCGCCGCGACCCTGCTTGTCTGTGCCGCCATGGCTTTCCTCGGCATCAGGCTGAATGCCCGCATCAAATCCGATTTCATCTCGCTCGACGTCAAGGCCTGGATCATGTCCGGCGGCATCGCGCTTGCCTTGCTCATCGCCTTCCTCATCGGCATGGCCGTAGAGGCGACGCCGGTCGCCTGGATTGCCGGCTATATGGACCCGGCCGTCCTGGCGTTGGTCTGCCTGGTCATGATCCCGCTTCCGATCGGCACCGTCTGGAAGGCGCTGAGCGAAATCCTGCTGATCGCTCCCGTCGATCTTCAGGAGCATGTCGACCGCGTTGCTTCCGAAACGGTTCGCCGTCTCGGCTTTCTCTCGCACCGCGCCTATGTTGCCCGGGTCGGCCGCGCCATGCAGATCGAGCTCTATTTCATCGTCCCCGAAGGGCTTCCTCCGAAGACCGTCGAGGCATGGGACGCGCTCAGAGACGAGATAGGCGAGGCGATCGGAGATGAGAGCGCGAATCGCTGGCTGACGATTGCCTTCACCGCCGATGCGGAATGGGCGGAATAAGCCGGCGTCGGCATTCCCGCCGACACCGAAATGCTTGGCCTCACGTTGATTGCAATCAACGACGGTGCGCCACCCGTCCTGTACCATCCCTCCAGCTGAGACGCGCGTCGCTGCAAAGCGGCCACGGCCTTCGACCCTCGGTTTCTGGAGGAACGCATGGAATTCCAGATGGCATTTCCGATAGCCGTTATCGACGAGGATTTTGACGGCAGGAGTGCTGCCGGACGCGGCATGCGCGATCTGGCGGCTGCAATCGAGAAGGAAGGCTTCCGGATCGTCTCCGGCGTTTCCTACGAGGATGCGCGGCGCCTCGTGCATATCTTCAACACCGAATCCTGCTGGCTGGTCTCCGTCGACGGAAGCGAGGACAGAACAACGCGCTGGCAGGTCCTGGGAGAGGTCCTGGCTGCAAAGCGGCAGAGGAACGACCGCCTGCCGATTTTCCTCTTCGGCGACGATACGACCGCCGAAGACGTTCCCGCCACGGTGCTGCGCCACGCCAATGCCTTCTTCCGGCTGTTCGAGGATACGGCGGAATTCATGGCCCGCGCCATTGCGCAGGCCGCTCGCAACTATCTCGACCGGCTGCCGCCGCCGATGTTCAAGGCGCTGATGGACTACACGCTTGAGGGCGCCTATTCCTGGCACACGCCCGGCCACGGCGGCGGTACCGCCTTTCGCAAGAGCCCGGTCGGCCAGCTCTTCTATACGTTCTTCGGCGAAAACACGCTGCGGTCCGACATCTCCGTATCGGTCGGCAGCGTCGGCTCGCTGCTCGATCATGTCGGGCCGATCGCCGAGAGCGAACGCAACGCGGCCCGCATCTTCGGCACCGACGAGACGCTGTTCGTCGTCGGCGGCACGTCGACGGCCAACAAGATCGTCTGGCACGGCATGGTCGGACGCGGCGATCTCGTGCTCTGCGACCGCAACTGCCACAAGTCCATCCTGCACTCGCTGATCATGACGGGCGCCACCCCGATCTATCTCATCCCTTCGCGCAACGGGCTCGGCATTATCGGTCCGATCTCGAAGGATCAGTTCACGCCCGAATCGATCGCCCGCAAGATTGCCGCCAGCCCCTTTGCCGGACAGACGAGCGGCAAGGTCCGGCTGATGGTCATCACCAATTCGACCTATGACGGGCTTTGCTACAATGTCGATGCGATCAAGGCGTCGCTCGGCGACGCCGTCGAGGTGCTGCATTTCGACGAAGCCTGGTATGCCTACGCCAACTTCCACGAATTTTATGATGGTTTCCACGGCATCTCGTCGAACCAGCCCGCACGATCGCAAAACGCCATTACCTTTGCCACGCACTCGACGCACAAGCTGCTTGCCGCCCTTTCGCAGGCGTCGATGATCCACATCCAGCATGCCGAGACCAAGCGGCTCGACATCACACGCTTCAACGAAGCCTTCATGATGCACACCTCGACCTCGCCGCAATACGGCATCATCGCCTCCTGCGATGTCGCGGCTGCCATGATGGAGCAGCCGGCCGGGCGGGCGCTGGTGCAGGAGACGATCGACGAGGCGATCAGCTTCCGCCGGGCGATGAACAACGTGAGAAAACAGACCGAGGGCAGTTGGTGGTTCGACGTCTGGGAGCCGACGGTTGCCGAGCAGACGCCGAGCGACACCCATGCCGACTGGGTGCTGAAGCCTGGCGATGCCTGGCATGGTTTTGCCGGGCTTGCCGAAAATCATGTCATGGTCGACCCGATCAAGGTCACCATCCTTTCGCCCGGCCTTTCGGCCAGCGGAGCGATGGACGAGCACGGGATACCGGCGGCGGTCATCACCAAATTCCTCTCCTCCCGGCGCATCGAGATCGAAAAGACCGGGCTCTATTCCTTCCTTGTTCTCTTCTCGATGGGCATTACCCGCGGCAAGTGGAGCACGCTCGTCACCGAGCTCATCAATTTCAAGGATCTTTACGACGCCAATGCACCATTGACACGGGCGCTGCCGGCGCTCGCCGCAGCCCATCCGGAAGCTTATGCGGGCGTGGGATTGAGAGATCTCTGCGAAAAGATCCATGCGATCTACCGCAAGGACGACGTGCCGAAGGCGCAGCGCGAGATGTACACGGTGCTGCCCGAAATGGCGCTGCGTCCCGCCGATGCCTATGACCGGCTGGTCAAGGGCAAGATCGAGAGCGTCGAGATCGACGATCTGATGAGCCGCATCCTCGCCGTGATGATCGTTCCCTATCCGCCGGGCATTCCGCTGATCATGCCGGGCGAACGGATCACGCAATCGACGAAGTCCATCCAGGACTACCTGCTTTACTCCAGGGACTTCGACAGCAAATTCCCCGGTTTCGAAACGGATATTCACGGCCTTCGCTTCGCGCCCGGTAACGGCGGACGCCGCTACCTCGTCGATTGCATTGCAGGGGAGGAGCAGGAATGATCCCGCGTGATGTGAAGTCTCCGACGGTCGCCATACCCTTCCACAAGATGCTGAAGATCGTGGCGATCATCGACCGCGACAATTCGCAGGCTCAGGAACTGGTGTCACAGATCGTCGACCAGGGCTTCGAGGTGGAACTGCGGGGCGACTATTCCGCCGATGTCTCAGAGGATGCCGATGTCGGCGCCTATATCGGCTCGGTCGAAGGCGGCCAGTTGTCGGCGGCTCGCAGCTTCCTTCGCTCGGTCAGGGATATCGGCTTGCGTACACCGATCTGGGCAATGGCCGATACGCTGACCATCAAGGATATGGACGTCGTCGAAATGGCCGGCGAGGTCGACGGCTTCGTTTATCTCGGCCAGCAGACGCCGACTTTCTATGCCAAGCAGATCATCTCCAGCGCGGTCAATTACGGCAAGTCACTGCTGCCGCCGTTCTTCGGCGGCATGATGGCCTATGACGGCGAGGCGAATACCGCCTTCGATTGCCCCGGCCATCAGGGCGGCCAGTTCTACCGGAAATCGCCGGCCGGCCAGCTGTTCTTCAAATATTTCGGCGAGAGCATTTTCCGCAACGACCTCTGCAACGCGGATGTCGATCTCGGCGACCTCCTGATCCACGAAGGTCCAGCCGTCGAAGCCCAGAAACAGGCGGCGCGCATCTTCGGCGCGGACCGCACCTATTTCATTCTCAACGGAACAAGCACCTCCAACAAGGTGGTTGCCAATGCGGTGCTGCACAGCGGCGATCTCGTGCTCTTCGACCGCAACAATCATAAATCCCTGCATCAGGGCGCTCTTGTTCAGGCAGGCGCCATCCCGATCTATCTGCCGACGGCCCGCAATTCTTTCGGCATGATCGGCGCGGTGGACTGGGCGGCGTGGGATGAAAGCTGGCTGCGGCGAAGGATCGAGGAACATCCGCTCGTCGCCGACAAGAGCCGTGCGAAGGCAGACCGGCCCTTCCGTCTCGCCTGCATCCAGCTCGCGACCTATGACGGCACGATCTATAATGTCAGCCAGGTTATGGAGAAGATCGGCCATCTCTGCGACTACGTCCTCTGGGACGAGGCCTGGATCGGCTACAATGCCTTCCACCCGCTCTTCGAGGGCCGCAGCCCGATGCGTCTCAAGGACCTGCGGGCCGACATGCCTGGCCTGTTTTCAACCCAGTCGGTGCACAAGCAGGGCGCCGGCTTTTCCCAGGCGTCGCAGATCCACAAACGAGACGACCATATCAGCGGCCAGCGCCGGTTCGTCGAACACAAGCGCTTCAATGAATCGCTGCTGATGCATGTTTCGACCTCTCCGTTCTATCCGCTGTTCGCCTCGCTGGATGTCAATGCCAAGGTGCATGAGGGCAAGGCTGGCGAGATGCTCTGGGACCGCTGCATCGAGCTCGGGATCGAGGTGCGCAAAAAGTTGCGCGGTTTCGTGGATCATTACGAGACCAAAGCCGCAAGCCCGGAAGAACAATGGTTTTTCGATCCCTTCGTGCCGGACAAGGTCACCGTTTCGGGCTCCAAACATACCGACGACCTCGAAGGCATGCGGTGGGAGGATATCCCGACGGATGTGCTCAAACGCGAGCAGCAATGCTGGCAGTTCGATCCGCAGGCAAAGTGGCACGGCTATGCCGGGTATGCACCGGGTTACACCATGGTCGACCCCAACAAACTGGCCATACTGACACCCGGCATCGACCGCAAGACCGGCGGCTATCGCGAATTCGGCATCCCGGCGACTGTCGTCGCCAACTATCTGCGCGAGCAGCGGGTGGTGGCGGAAAAATGCGACTTGAACAGTCTCCTGTTCCTGCTGACCCCGGCCGAGGACGAGAGCAAGCTGAATACGCTCGTCGCCAAGCTGGTCAAATTCAAAAATCTCTGGGACCGGGACGCGCCGCTGCAGGAAGTGCTGCCGACCGTCTATGCGGCCAATCGCGAGCGCTATGCCGGTTATACGGTCCGTCAGGTCTGCCATGAGATGCACGCCTTCTATCGCGATGCCGGCGTGAAGGAACTGCAGCGCCTCTGCTTCCGCTCCGAGAGCTTTCCGGAACCGGCCATTGCTCCCAAGCAGGCCTATGAAGCGCTGGTCGCCAACCATGTCGACTATGTGCCTCTGACGCAGGCTGCCGGCCGCATTTCGGCAACGCTGGCGCTGATCTATCCGCCGGGCATCGGCGTGATCGTTCCCGGCGAGCGCTGGGACGAGAGAGCACGCCCGATGCGGGATTATTTCCTGGCCTTCGAAGAGTCGTTCAACCGGTTTCCGGGCTTCAACTACGAGGTCCAGGGCGTGTTCCAGGAAAGGGTCGAGGGGCGGATCCGATTCCACACATATGTCGTGCGCGAGTAGACGCAGGGAGGGTTTCGTCATGACCGACAACACGATGCATCTCGCGGCCGAGGCCACGACCAAGAAAAAGATGAACCTGGTGCAGCTCACCTTCATCGTCGCCGTCAACATGATGGGGTCTGGTATCATCATGCTGCCCGCCAACATGGCCCAGGTCGGTGCGATCTCGCTGCTTTCCTGGCTCGTGACCGCCATCGGTTCGATGGCGATCGCCTATGGCTTCGCCCAGGCCGGACTGTTCAACCAGCGTCCCGGCGGCATGTCCGCCTATGCGGAGGATGCTTACGGCAAAGACGGCTACTTCATGGTGTTCTTCCTGTATTTCCTTTCGCTTGCCGTCGGCAATGTCGCCATCGGCATCTCCGCCGTCGGCTATCTTGCCGGATTTTTTCCGGTGCTGACATCAACCCCGATCATGACCTGCGTGGCGCTGATCATCCTGCTGTGGCTGACCACGGCCGCCAATTTCGGCGGCCCGCGCATTACCGGGCGCATCGGTTCGATTACCGTGTGGGGCGTCATCCTTCCGGTCGGGCTGCTGTCGCTCATCGGCTGGCTCTGGTTCAGCTCAAGCACCTTCGGCGCCGCCTGGAATCCGACAGGGCTGACGCTGGCCCAGGGCATGGGGTCGAGCATTTCGCTGACGCTCTGGGCCTTCCTCGGCATGGAGTCGGCCGCACAGAATTCGGATGCCGTCGAAAATCCGAAACGTGACGTGCCGCTCGCCTGCATGTTCGGCACGCTCGGCGCCGCCGTCATCTACATCCTGTCGACCACGGTCATTCAGGGCATCGTACCGAATGCCGATCTCGCCACCTCCACGGGGCCGTTCGCCTTGGCCTATGCGACGATGTTCAATCCGACCATCGGTTCGATCGTCATGGCGCTGGCGGTGCTTGCCTGCCTCGGCTCGCTGCTGGGCTGGCAGTTCACTATCGCCCAGACAGCGAAGACTGCAGCCGAGGAGAAGATGTTTCCGTCGATATTTTCCCGGGTCAACGAGATGGGAGCACCGGTCAGCGGCATGATCATCCTCGGCATCGTGCAGACCGGGCTTGCACTGATGACCATTTCGCCGACCTTGAGCGAGCAGTTTTCTGCTCTCGTCAATCTCGCCGTGGTGACGAATGTGCTGCCCTATATCATCGCGCTGTCTTCGCTGTTCGTGATGATGAAGGGTGCCCGCGTGCCGCAGGCGAAATACCGGCTGAACGCCATCATCGCCATGGTCGGCATGGCCTACAGCGTTTTCGCCATCTACGCCTCCGGCAAGGATGCGGTGCTCGGCGGCATGATCGTCACAGGGATCGGTTTCATCATTTACGGGCTCATCGCCCCGCGTTTCGCCAACAGCGTGAACCGGGCGCCGGGCGAGTAACACAGGGAGGACCAGATATGTCAGAGAGAAATGGTCGCCGGGCGGCAATCGCCGCCTCTGTCCTCGCCGCAGCGGCCGTCTGCGCCGCCGCGCTGCCCGCGCAGGCACAGACGCTCGACCGCGTCCGGACGAGCAGCGCGCTGAAATTCGGCTACGATCCGGAAGCAAGGCCGTTTTCGTTCGATGCCCAAGGCAAGCCCGACGGCTATGCGGTGGCGCTCTGCAACAGGATCGCCGATAGCCTGAGAGCGCAGTTGAACCTGTCGAAGCTCGATGTGGAATGGGTTCCCCTTTCGGGTGACGCCAAGCTGCGCGCCATACAGGACGGCACGGCGGACCTTGTCTGCGCCGCGGAGCCGGTCACGCTCGGCCGCCGGCAGCAGGTCTCGTTCTCGCTGCCGATCTTCCCGAGCGGCACCGGGGCGCTGCTCAGTGCGAGCGCCCCCTTGGCATTGCGCGAGGTTCTGCAATATGGCGAACCATCGAGCCGGCCCGTCTGGCGCGGCGCACCGGCCCGCACGATCCTCGAACACAAGACGTTCTCGTCGATCGCGGGCTCGACAAGCGAGGGCTGGCTATCCGACAAGATCAAGACCTTCCAGCTCGCGGCGACGGCGACGCCGGTGACCAATTATCAACAGGGGATCGAGCGTGTTCTGGACGGCAGCTCGGCGGTGCTCTTCGGCGACATGCCGATCCTGATGGATGCTGCCGCCCGCAGCGACAGCTCCGGCAATCTCATCGTCCTCGAGCGTCATTTCACCTACGAACCGCTTGGCCTCGAACTGGTGCGCGGGGACGAGGATTTTCGCCTGGCCGTCGATCGCGCCTTGAGCCAAACCTATGCGGCACCGGATTTCCGGGCGTTCTTCACAACTTGGTTTGGCCCGCCTGACGAGGCGGTCGTCACCTTCTTCCAGCAGACGGCGCTTCCGGAGTGAGGCGGCGCACAGAATAAGGAATGCGAGGATCTCACCGCCGAGTTTAGTCCATCCAGGTGATCACAGGGAGTGAAGGTTGAGCCTGCTTTTCAAACAGATTCGCGATAGCCCGATACTCTGGCTGCTGGCCGCCGTGCCGGTGGTATTCTTGGCTGCGGCGCTCTTGCCCGAAGCCCACACGGCGCTTTTCGTCCTGTCGGTGCTGGCGATCGTGCCGTTGGCCGCTTTGCTTAGTCATGCGACGGAATCCGTTGCCGCCAAGACGGGTGACGCCGCGGGCGGGCTGCTGAATGCGACCCTCGGCAATCTGACCGAACTGGTCATCGCGCTGGCCGCCCTGCAGGCCGGCCAATATACGCTGGTCAAGGCATCCATCGCCGGAGCGATCGTCACCAACACGCTGTTCATGCTGGGCGCCTCGTTTCTGCTTGGCGGGTTGAAATACCACATTCAGGAATTCAACCGGGCGAGCGCCCGTCTTCAAGCCGGCCTGCTTTTCCTGGCCACGATCGCCCTGCTGATGCCGTCGGCGCTTGGCGAATTGGACGCGGCATCCGTCGCACCAGTCACCCAAACACTCAGCCTCAGCCTGGCTGCCCTGCTGATCATCGGATATGGGCTGGGGCTGTTTTTCACGCTTCGGACTCATCGGGAGTTTTTCTCTTCGGCGGAACATGCCGAGACCGGCGAAGAGCCGTGGCCGATCGGCCTTGCTCTCAGCACGCTTGCGGGCGTCACCGTCCTGGTGGCGCTGGTGAGCGAGATTTTCGTCGAATCCGTGCAGGAAGCGGCCGAAGCCTTCGGAATGACGCCGGCCTTTGTCGGTTTCATCGTCGTCGCACTGGTCGGCGGCGCGGCCGAAATGGCCTCGGCGTTTTCCGGGGCGCGCAAGAACCGGCTCGATCTGAGCGTCGGCATCGCGCTTGGGAGCGCGTCCCAGATCGCCTTGTTCGTCGCTCCGGTTCTGGTCCTGATGAGTTACGTGATCGGCCCGTCACCGATGGATCTGCAATTCTGGCCGGGCGCCGTGACGATGATGTTCCTTGCGACGGTGACTGCGATGTTTGTCACCAACAGCGGACGATCGGCATGGTTTGTCGGCGTCCTGGTGCTGATGGTCTATATGATTTTTGCGATAACGCTGTACGTCCTGCCTCCGGCAGTGCGATGACATCCGGCGTTCCGAAACCGGAGCCCTCAGGCGGCGAACCGCAAACGCAAAAAATGAGGCGGCTGTTCTTCATCGCCCTCGCAAGGCAGCTTGGCGTCATCTGGCCGATCCTTTCCGGCATCGTGTCGATCATGGTGGCATCCGGCCTTGCAATTTGGCGCATCGAGGACTGGCGGATCGACGAAGCGCTTTATTTTACCTTCGTGACGGGCCTGACCATCGGTTACGGCGACTTCACGCCCAAACATGTTTCGGCACGAATACTGGCCTTGCTCATCGGTTTTGCAGGGATCGTGCTGACCGGCGTCATTGCAGCCATCACTGTAAAGGCCCTGAACGCAACGGACCGAGACGGCAGCAGCTAGCTGTTTAGGCCCGTCGGATGCGGGTTTCGGGCGGCCGGTTTCCAAATCCGCACATTTATTCGTGATTCACGGGAACGATCCGATGGCTTGGTGACTTCGTATCCATTGCAGGGGCGCCTTGAATGCGGAGCTGATCCATGAGCCAAGAACGCGGCCGCAGAAAACTCATGTTGCGACTTCCCGATATCCGGCATCTGCTGGCGAGCATCACCAGCGAGGCGCTCGCGGAAATGTTCGAATCCTATGATCTTGCCGTCGATGCGCTGGAGCGGTTCCGAAATAGGAGCCCGAGGGAAGAGGGGCTGATCAGCGAGTATGAACAGCTCTGCCGCGAAATCGAGCAGGAGGTTGTCGTCTACTGTAAGGACCGGTGAGCCCCGCCGCGCTGGGCTGACCATGTCATTGCGTATGTTCCATCCGTTCCGGCAGGGCATCGAGCATGGCGGGGCTATTGTCCGAGCCGGTCGGGACCGAAGGCCAGGCCCAGGCTCTCAGCAGCTCGTAGAAGACGCTGAGCACGACCGGCCCCAGAAATAAGCCCAGCAGCCCATGGGAAAGTGTGCCGCCGATGACGCCGATCAGGATGACCGGCATCGGGGTCGAGAGGCCCCGCGCCATCAGCACGGGCTTCAATATGTTGTCGATGAGCGTGATGGGCACGGCAATGGCGGTAAAGGCAAAGGCAGCGGCGGGCGACCACGAGAACCACGACCAGATGACGACGGGAAGGAGCACGAGGCCGGGCCCCAGCTGCATCAGGCAAAACATGAATATCACGAAGGTCAGCGCCCCGCGCGCCGGGACGCCAAAGAAAGCAAAGCATAGTCCGCAGAGCAGTGTCTGGAGGAAGGCAACGCCGATAACCCCCCGCGATACGTTTCGCACCGTGGCTCCCGCCAGCCTGGCAAAGCCGACACCCTTTTCGCCAGCGACCCGGTTTGCCAGCACCTGCACGGCCGCGGCCAGGCGTGCCGAACGCGTAAGAAATACACCCGACAGCATGATCGAAACGACAAAGCTCAACACACCGCCGCCGATCGAGGCAAGCTTTGCAACGATAACGGCGGTGACTTCACGAATGGGCGCCTGAAACTTGAGGATGGTGGCGGCCAGATCGCTTGCGATCTGATTCCAGGCGTCGTGGATCCGCTCGCCGACGACAGGCCACTCCCGAATGGCGGCCGGCGCCGAGGGAAGCGTGAAATTCCCCGCCCGCAACGTGCCGATCAACGCCTGCGCCGTGTCGGCAAAATTGACCGCAACGAGGGCCAGCGGCGCAATGATCAGGACGAGGCAAAAGACGACGACGACAATGGCCGCGAAGACGGGTCTGTTTCCGAGCAGCCTGCAGAGCGCCTGGAATATCGGGTAAAGCGCGACCGCCAGGATGGCCGACCAGATGACGATCAGCGCAAAGGGAGCGATGAGAACGATCGTCCAATAGGCAAAAACCCCGATGATGCCCAACCGGACGAGGTCGCTTATTCTCGCCTCTACCGAAATCTGCCCTGACCCGGCTCCCTGTGCCGCCGTCTCGCCTGTGTTCTCCATCGCTGCATCCCGTCCGCCATGCTCCGGCTAAGGCCGTCTTACGACCTCGCATCCGGCACGACGTGGCGGACGCTGCGGTCCTCCAGGAAATCCGCCGGCCGCTTCTGACGTTTGCCGAGATCGGGCGCGTCGAACTTCACCCGTTCATAGGGAATGGATTGCAGAATGTGCGAGATGCAGTTGACCCGGCCGCGCTTCTTGTCATCCGAGGGCACCACCCACCACGGAGCATGGTTGCTGTCGGTCATCCGCAGCATTTCGTCATAGGCGCGTGTGTAGTCCCACCAGCGTTGATAGGATTCGACGTCCATGGGGCTGAGCTTCCACTGTCGCCGCGGATCGTCGATCCGGCGCCTGAAGCGACGTTCCTGCTCTTCCTCGCTGACCGTCAGGAAGTATTTGAGCAGAATGACGCCGCTTTCGACGATTGCAGCCTCGAAGCGGGGCGCCAGTTCAAGAAAGCGCTGCGCTTTCTTTTCACTGCAGAATCCCATGACGCGATCGACGCCGGCGCGGTTGTACCAGCTGCGGTCGAATATGACGATCTCTCCGGCCGCCGGCAGATGGGCGATATAGCGCTGCATGTAGATCTGAGATTTTTCGCGGTCGGTCGGTGCCGGCAGCGCCACAACGCGAAAGACCCGTGGACTGACCCTTTCCGTTATGCGCTTGATCATGCCGCCTTTGCCGGCGGCATCCCGTCCCTCGAAGATGATGACCACCCTCGAGCCGGCTTTCTTGATCCAGGCTTGCAAATGCGCCAACTCCACCTGCAGCCGTTCGATTTCCTTGTCGTAATCCCATGATTTCTTTTTCTTCTTATTGTCCTTTACGACGTGGCCAGCCCCTCCATCCGTCTGCGCGGGCTCGTAATTCTCGTCCATTTTTCTCCCTCCCTTGCGGCTATGATAGTTTGCCTGCCGATGCAGCAGCGCCGGTCTCGCCGACACTGCCGATCAGCGCTCTCAGCGCTTCGTCTCGACCGTTGAAAAGATTGTGGGCGCCGATCGTCTTGATGACGCCTGCGCGGTCGAGGATGCCGCGGCTTTCTTCACTGAGGTCCGTTATTGCAAAGACGATATTGCGCCTTGCGAGGATCTCCGCCACGGCGTCGAGCGCCGTTGCGCCGGTGCTGTCGACATGGGTGACGGCGCTGGCATCGAGCACGAGGCATCTGGTTTCGGCAGGAAGTGCCTTTGCCACCGAGGTCAGCCGCATGCGGACATAATCGGCATTGTAAAACAGAATGCTGCCCTGGATGGCGAAGACGGCCGCGCCCTCGACGGGGCGAGCTTCGGGAAAGCGCGCAAGATCGAAAAAGCCGTGCCGTCCCTCGATACGGCCAAGCAGGCCGTCGCGGGGAAACATCGTCTGACGCAGGAGGTAGACGAGCGTCGCCGCCACCGCGACGATAACGCCGTTGAGAACACCGAAGCTGATGGCGCCCCACATGGCGATCAGCGCAAAGATGAATTCCATGCGGCTGATGCGCCAGATCTTTTTCAGTTCGTGAATGTCGATGAGGCTGATCGCCGCCGTGGCGAGAATTGCGGCGAGGGCGGGAATGGGAAGGATCCGCAGGGCGCTGTGAAGGAAGACGAGCGCGGCAATCAGGGTCGCGGCCGAGACCAGTCCCGCGAGCTGAGAGACCCCGCCGGTCGACAGGTTTATCGCAGTTCGCGAATCCGAGACGCTGACAGGAAACGAGCCGAACAGGCCGGGCGCCAGATTGGCGGCGCCCAGTCCGATCAATTCCTGATTGGCGTCGACCTCCTCGCCGGTTCGCGACCCGAAGCTCCTTGCCGCGACGATGCCGGCGCCGAAGCTGACCAGAAAGATCGCGGCCGAACCGAGCACGATCTTGTCGATAGGCATCTGGTACAATGCAGGCAGGGACAGGCTCGGCAGTCCGCTCGGGATATCGCCGACAACTGCGATGCCGCGGCCTTGGAAATCGAAGATCGCCGAAAGGACGACCGAGAGAACGACCACCAGAACGGGGCCCGGCACCTTGAACCGGAAGGCCCGGACGACCCACAACAAGGCGAACATGGCGAGGCCGAGGAGGAGCGACGGCCAGTGGATCAGGCTGCTCTTGGCGAGCATTTCGACGAGCGGCGGGATCAATCCATCGGATTCGATCTTCACCCCTGTGAAGCGGCCGATCTGCCCGACAAGGATGGAGAGCGAGACGCCGGCGAAGAATCCCACCAGAATGGGACGGGAGAGAAAGCTTGCGAGAACGCCGAGCCGCAGCAATTTCGCCGCGATGCAGAAGACGCCGACGCCAAGCGCAAGAGCCGAGGCGATGGCGATCCTGTCGACACCTGCGGTGCCGGGTTCGGCGGCGATGATGGCGCCCATGGCGGCGGCCAGCACGGTCATGGTCGCCGCATCGGGCCCGACGACCAAAATCCGGGAAGGGCCAAAGATCGCATAGGCGATGGGCGCCACGATGCTGGCATAGATTCCTGTCTCCGGCGGCAGGCCGGCGATGGCGGGATAGGCGATGGCGCTCGGCAAGCCGACCGCGGCGATCGACAGCCCGGCCGGAATGTCACTGCGAAGCCAGTCTCTGTTGAAGCCGGCCAAGCCCCGCAACATCGGAAGACTTCCTATCACCGCTGGCTCCTTATCCTTTGCCGCTGACATGCATCAGTGTTCGAGGAACACGTAATTCATCCAGCTGCTCATGCGCAGCAGCACCTTGCGCAGAACGGCGACGTGGTGCCAATGATGGGTATAGACCGCGACGTCCGCGACCACGCCGCCCGGCAGTTGATAGTCCTTGGTGCTTTCGAGCAGCTCGATCCGCGCCAGCGTCTGTCCGGGCGAGACGCGTTCGGGCGATTGCGGGTCGATCAGCGCGCCGCTCGGCTGCAGTTGGCCCTGGGCCATGACATCTATCACCTCTCCCACCCGTGCCTTGAATATCTTGCCGGGCACGGCTTTGAAGGAGACCTCCGCCTCGTCGCCGACGCGAACACGTTGCAGCGAATTCTGGATGAAGGCTGCCGCCAGCATGCGGTCCTGGCTGTCGATGAAGACCATGACCGGCCGCAGCGGCAGAGGATTGGCCATCATTCCGGGACGGAGGAAGACCTGGGTGACATAGCCGTCGGTCGGAGCCCGCACGACCGTCTGGTCCAGCTCGTACTGGGCATTGTTCAACTCGGCCTGCAGCCTTGCAACCGTCGGGTTCGTTCCGTTGATCTCGGACTCGTAGGCGAGCTTTGCCTGCGTCGCTTGCGCGCGGGCCGTATCGACCGTGGCCTCCGACGTCAGGTAGATGCCGCGTCGGTTTTCGACCTCGAGTTCGGAAAAGACCGCACCCCTGCCGCTCGACTTTGCATTCTCATTCGACTGCTGGAATTTTTCGAAAGCCTGCAAGGACCTGTCCCTGGAGGCTTCGGCGCCGACGACAGCCGCATCGGCAGCGTCCATGGCCGCCTTCAACTGCAGGACGGACTGCTCGGCTTCGGCGAGCGCGGCTTTCTTCTGATCGACCGAAAACTGGTACGGCCGAGGATCGATGCGAAACAGGATGTCGCCCTTCTTCAGGGGCACATTCGGCGTCACCGGCACCTCGACGACCTGGCCTCCGACGACGGGAATGACCGGGGCGGAAGTGAAATAGATGCGCCCGTCGCTCGAATAGGGATGATTGTAGCTCATCAGCAGCAGGAGTGCGGAGATCAGGAATATCCCTCCGAGAACGGCCGTCGCGAGCGTCCATTGGTTCACCGGGATCCTGAATATCTTGAAGATCGTCCAGCAGATCGCGGCATAGGTCAATATCAGGAGCAGATCCATCAGGCGGTCTCCTTCTCCGGCTGCGGCGTTTGTGCCTCGAGCTCGGCGATCCGGGCGTGCAGACGCGCAATTTCCGCATTCGCTTCCACTTCCGCCGACAGCTTTCCGTCCTGCCGGATGCCCCAGCCGCGGTCTTCGCGGTAAAGCGTCGCCCAGATGAACAGGAACGGCCAGATGGCATGAAGCGTGAAGAGGCTGACCCATCCCGCAACATGGATGGCATCCTGATGGGGATGGTTCCGCGCCTTGGCCATCAGATGCGGAATGTCGTGAATGGCAATCACGGCATAGAAAAGCGTGACCACCACGAAGACCAGTACGCCCAAGGCAAAATAGTCGAGAAACACGATCCCTCCCTTCCGGCGTGGTCTACACGAGCCGTTCATCGCCAGCGAAAGGGAAATAGTAGGCCCGTTTCGGCCCAAAGGCCCGTAGCATCGCGTAATCTCTATCGAGACCTTCGCAGGCGGTCCGCCTGACGAGATCGCCTGCGGCACAGGGAAAGATGCGGGAAGCGCCGTTCAGAAACCGGACAACGTAGGATCGCGTATTTTACGTCTGCAGACAGCGCGGCTGATATATAGTTTTCACATCTGCTGAGCGCAGTTCTGCGGCGGGGGCGGGAGATGGCGTCGGGAGAAAGTGGTTCGACATATTCGTCCGCCCTTGAAACGGCAGAGGCTTATTTCCCCGACCAGGCGAGGCTGGTGCAGCGACTATTCTACGTCAACCAGGCCTTTCACAGCATGTGCGAGGATCTCGCTGCCGCGGCGCAGGCTTTGAAGCATGTCGAACAGCTGCCCGACACGTTGAGAGAGGCGCGGCGGCTGGAATATGCAAGCCTGGTCGATGCCCTGTTGAATGAGATGAGGGAGGCGATTTCACAATCGAAAATTGTGATGCTCAGGCGGTCCCCGGTCACCGGCCCTAAATCTCCGTGAACGCATCCGTCATTCGACTGTTTCAAGGGAGGTCCATGTGCGATGAACGCAATTTCCCGCAAACTGCTTGGTGGATTGTCGGCTCTGGCGATCATTGCGCTACTGCCGGCCTTCCCCGTGCGAGCACAGGCTCCCGCGCCGGCCGTCACGCCAGCCCCGGCAGCCGCCGAGCAGGCCGCGCCTGCCCTTCTCTCCGAAGACGAGCTTGAAGTGCTCGTCGCGAGGATCGCGCTCTATCCCGACGAACTGGTCGCGGCGATTTCGGCGGCCTCTCTCTTTCCTCTTGAAATCATCGAGGCGCAGCGCTTTCTGGACGCGAAAAAGAAAAGTGCCGACCTCAAGCCCAAAAGCGATTGGGACGGCAGCATCGTCTCGCTGCTCAACTACCCCGACATCGTCAAGATGATGAGCGAGGATCTCGATTGGACGCAATCGCTTGCCGACGCGCTCGCCAATCAGCAGAAGGACGTGCTGATCGCCATCCAGCAGCTTCGCGACGAGGCGGTGGCAAAGAACATCATCAAGACGGATGACAAAGTGACGGTTGTCACCGAAAACGACAATATCATTATCCGGCCGACCGATCCCGAGAAGATCTATATCCCGCAATATCCGCCGGAAATGCTCTATGAGCCGGACTATGCCGCGGCACCGATCTCCTATTATCCGGATTATTACGACAGTTATTACTATCCGGGCGCCGCATTCTTTGCCGGCGCGGTCACCGGGCTTGCCTGGGCGGCCGTCGTCAATTGGGACGACTGGGGCGTCTGGGGCGGCCGCTGGGACGGCGATATCGACATCGATTGCAACAATTGCCTGAACAATCGCAACTTCAACGGCAAAATGAAGTTGAATGACGTCGACTGGGCGAATGTCGACCGCAGCAAGCTGAGCATAGGCAAGGATCAGCTTGGCAAACTGGACCGGTCGGCGATCCAGTCGGGGCTGCAGGGCGACAATCGCAATCAATTGCGCAACAAGGCCGCGGACAGGCAGGCAAGCCAAAGGCCAGGCAATCGCGCGACGGCGGCGCGCGCGGACGATATCCGGAAAAGCACGGCGCAAGGGCTGAAGGCCAAACCGCAGGCCGACAGGCCGACGGCGGCCAATCGCCAGAACGCGTCGCGGCCGGAAAACCGTCCTAAACAATCGGCCAATCGCCCTTCGGCGAAACCCGCGCAGAAATCCGTCAAGAAACCCAGCAAGCCGCAGATGGCTGCGAGACCCGACAATCGCGGACGCCAGTCGAGCGCACTCGGCAATGTCCAGTCCGGCCGACAGCAGGCCGTCGCCTCGAAACGGGGCTCACAAAGCATGGGCGCTCACCGCCCCGCAGCCCGTCCCGCTCAGCATTCGCGCCCGATGCCGTCTCGCGGCGGCGGCGGCCGCGGTGGCGGTGGTGGCGGCAGAGGACGGCGATGACACCCCTTACGAGCCCATGGAGTTCCATCATGAGACGTCAACCGATCGTAATCCCGCTCATGCTTGCGACAGCGCTTGCAACGATGCCGACGACGCCGGCGTTTTCGCAAGGGCAGACGGATCTCGCCGAATACAAGGCGGCAGCACCCTCGCCGAAATTCGACAGTCCGGCGCTTGCCCTCGATCGGCTGAAAGCGGTGCTTGCTGCCAACAATATCGGCGATCTTGCGAATCTTCTCGGTCTGAACGCAGACAGGCTGCGCGCGAGCAATGAGGCGATGATCGCTTATGGATTGATCCGGGAAGGCGCCGAACGGCAGATGATCCTGAAAGACGCCGACGCTGCGAAAATCGTTGCGATCGGCGATCGGCTCTGGCCTCTGCCGTTCCCGTTGACGCAGGACAAGGATGGGAAATGGTCCTTCGACACGCAACGCGGCTTCGAGGAGATCGTCAACCGGCGGATCGGCGAGAACGAACTGGCGACGATCGACACGATGCATGAATATGTGGCGGCGCAGTATCAATATGCATCCGACGACCGCGACGGCGACGGCATTTACGAGTTTGCCAAAAAACTGATCAGCACTCCGGGCAAGCTGGACGGTCTCTACTGGGATCCAAACGTCTACCCGGAAGAAAGCCCGGCCAGCGCGCTTGTGGAGACGGCTGCCTTCGGCGCCGCCAAACGCGGCGAGGGTTATTTCGGATACCGCTATCGCATCCTGACCGCTCAGGGCGACAACGTGCTGGGCGGCAAACAAAGCTACGTCATCAATGGATATATGACCGGCGGCTTCGCACTCATCGCCTGGCCGGTCAAATATCGGGTGACCGGCGTGCAGACATTTATTGTCAACGGGAGGAGCGCCATCTATCAGCGCGATCTCGGGCCGGAGACGGAACAGCGCGCCGCCGCGATCAAGGAATTCAATCCGGATGCCAACTGGACCGTTGTCAGCGAATAGGTTCCGGCAGCGCCCTGCACCCCTTTTTCAGAGGTGCGACGCCGCTGCCCCCATCCGTCCCAGTGCATTCAGGGGCGGCTTGTAGGAGGCAGCGGCCATGGCGCGATTGGAATAGCGCTTGTTGCCCGTGACTTCCCGCCCGAGCCATTGCGGCAGCGCCGGCAGATCATCTTCGCTCGCCATTTCGATCTCGGCGAGCGTCAATCCCTCATAGGCTCCGGCAAAGACGTCCACCTCCCAGTGTCTGCCCTCGTGAAGCACCCGGTAGCGGGTCTTTTCAATGACGTGGCCAGTCGCATGAAGAAGCAGGTCTCGCGCCTCTTCGACGGGAATCTCATACTCATATTCGTCTTTCGCAAGCCCCATCGTGTGGAATTTGATCGTCAGGCAGGCGGAACGACCGTCAATCAATCGGACACGCACCGGGTTGTCGCCGCGGGACAGATAACCCTGCTGCAGGACATGTGAAACGCCGGCGCGCGCGCGCCAGCTATCGTTACGCACGAGAAATTTGCGCTCGATCTCGGTCGCTTTCACGTTGATTTCTCCCGGAGGATTTCCGTCTTTCTCCGAAGCTCGGAAATGCCCGCCTCTTTGTTCTCACGTAATTCCCGACGCAAAAGGTTAGAGCATGATGCCGAAAAGTGTGAAGGCGCTTTGCTGGAACTGCTCTCGCTTTTCCCGCCGGTCAGTCTACAGGCGGCTCCCAGGTGAGAAAGAAGCCGACATCGCCGGGCATGCCGTCCGGGAAATTGATGATCATGGCCTTCAGCCCATACCCCTGCGGCTTGGCGACCTGTTCGAAAAGCTCGAGAAGTTCCTTCGCCTTTCCCTGCAGCGTCTTCTGCCATCCGGACAGGTTGTTGTTGATGGCCCGGCCGCTGTCCGTGCAGAACGTCGATGGAAAGCTGTAGATCAGCGCCTCGTATTTGCCGTCTGCGGCCGCTTTCATGACCAGCCGCTTGATGACGGCGCGTTCCGCTTCACCAATCTGCTTGCGGAAAAAATCCTCGACGAATTCCGCATGTTTCTTTGCTTCCCGCGCCTTGATCTTTTCGCTGCGCTCCATCTCGACAAGCTGAAGCTCCAGAGCACGTTTGCGCAGGTCCTCTGCGCTTGTCATGGGGTGGGGTGTAGCGGTCTCAGGTGATGTCATCGCAGCCTCCTCCAGAATACGCGGCGATGATAGGGCGTGCTTGGAGACTAAGGCAGTAAGATACATGTCGAGGCCGGTAGAATACGGTATCCTACGCTGGCATTTCGTAAACGTGACTTACGCCCATCATGTGGCTATTCATGGGATTCGTATAGAGTTGGTTAGGTTATTCAGCCGGGCGGCATTGCCGATACGCCGGGCGGGGACTATTGTTTAAGACAGCGTGCTGCAAGTTGTTCGCAATCGGAGTCTGGGGGAACCGATGACGAGTGCAGGCATAAACAGGGTCGCCGCCTCGCAGGAGGAGGTGCAGCAGCAACTCGAACGTATTCTGTCCAGCCGCGAGTTCCGCCTTCCCGAACGGGCGAGACGGTTTCTTGAGTTCGTGGTCACGGAAACGCTCGCAGGCCGTCGCGACTATCTGAAAGCCTTTACCATTGCGCAGGCAGTATTTGGCAGAGACGCGAATTTCGATGCACAACAGGATCCATGCGTTCGTATCGAAGCCGGCCGGCTGCGACGGGAACTGGAACATTACTATCTGACCGATGGCGGCACCGACCGGATCATCATCACGATCCCCAAGGGCGGCTACATACCCGTCTTCGACGTCATCGGGAGCGCTGATCCCGATGACAGGGTGCCGTCCGAACAGCCCGATCGGCCTGGCTTGCCCGGCGATGATAATGAGAAGATCACTACGGCTGCAGATACGGACGGCCTGGAGCAACCAGACCGGCGTCGGCGGTCCCTGTATTGGCTCCTGGCAGCCGGTGTCCTCCTCATGCTCGCCTCGGCAGCAGCGCTCCTTCAACAGTTGGCATCGCCGAATACGGCGCCCGAAACGGCAACGAGAACCGACAAACGCCCCACCATTATCGTCGAGCGTTTTGAAAGCGGCTCCGACGATCGCCCTGCCGCCGATGTTTCTCGGGGCATGACCGACGAGATCATCGAGAAGCTGGTCCGCTTCAACGACATCGTCGTCGTCACCGCCATACCGCGGAATAATAATATCGGCAAAGCTTCGTCCGAGCCGCTCTACGCCCTGCAGGGAAGCGTGAGGCTCGAAGGCAACAGGCTGCGTTCGACAGCGAGGCTGGTGCGGCGGGCGGATGCAGCGGTCATCTGGGCAAACAATTACGATGCCGATATGAAGGTGCAGGGCATCCCGAAAACGCAGGCGAGCCTTGCCGGAGATATCGCTGCGGCGGTCGCGCGTCCGTTCGGCGTCATATTCCAGACCGACACCGCCGCCATCGCCGGCAATGCCGACGCTTTTTCCTGCGTTCTGTCCTACTACAGCTACCGCAGCGAAATGACCGTGCAGGCGCATAAGGCGGCGAAATCCTGCCTGCAACAGGCCGTGAAGGAAACGCCGGCCGATTCCAACATCGTCGCCCTTCTTTCGTTGATGCATCTCGACGAGTTCCGCTTTTCATACCAGCTTCACAGGCAATCGACGGCCGCAACGCTCGGCATCGCCAAGGAACTTGCCGAGCATGCAGTGCGGCTCGACCCGAAGAATGCGCGCGCCCTTCAGGCGCTGATGCTTGCCAGCTTTTTCGGCAATGATGCGGCTGCAGCTCTCAGCGCCGGCGCCGCCGCCTATGCCAGCAATCCGAACGATACAGAGGTTGCCGGCGAATACGGCCTGCGCCTGTCGATGTCGGGAGAATGGGACAAGGGCTGCATGCTGATTTCGGAGGCCGTCGGCAAGAATGCCGGCCCACGTGGATATTACGAAGTCGGGATGGCGCTCTGCGCCTTCATGCGCGGCGACACGCAGGCTGCGGAGCTCTGGTCGCGCATGTCGGACCTCAATTACAATCCGATGCACCGCCTCGTCTTGCTCTCCATTCTCGGCGCGCTTGGAAAACAGCAGGAGGCGCAGGAACAGGTCGAATGGATCCGGCGCGAATCGCCTGCACTGATCCCGAACATAAGACGCGAGGTCGTCAGCCGGCTGGCGCGAACCGAGGATCAGAAGCGGTTCCTTGCGGGAATTGAGGCTGCCGGTTTGCCGGTGCAGGATGGCGAAGCAGCGCAGAATTGAGGTCATGTGCCAGCGCCGGCTTCGCATGCCGCGCGCTTATTCGGGATCGCCCTGGTTGGCGAGGCGATCTGAAGCCAGATTCGGCTGGACCAGTCTCTTGCCGGCAAAAGCCCTGCCGGAATGCGATTTCAGATATGTTTCGAATTCAAGCGCCTTGTGCTTGTCAGGAAAGGCGCAATACCAGAGTAAATGCCATGGTGCAAATTTGGCAGTGTGAGTGGATTTTCCGCCATTGTGCGCCGAAAGCCGTTGCTTCAGGTCTGCGGTAGACCCGGTATATTCCTGATCGGGAAAATCGACGCTGCGAAGAATATACACGTACCACATCAGCGTTTCAGCCCGTCGTCGCCCTTCGGGCTATGCCGGGCACTGCTTCGGCCTAACGGTTTCCCGCGGCTGCGCCACGCGAAGCCCGTAAGGGCGAAGCGTGGTGGAGCTAAGCGGGATCGAACCGCTGACCTCTTGCATGCCATGCAAGCGCTCTCCCAGCTGAGCTATAGCCCCATCAAGGTGGCCCGGCTGAGGGCCGGTCCTGGGATGCTTCGCAGGGCGTGCCCTGCGGAGTGGCGGCTTATTACTTCCGGTTTTCGGAGATAGCAAGCCTAAAAAATCCGGCCCGGAGAATTTTTTCCTCGCCGGGCCGAAATGCAGCCGTCAGACTTCGTCTTCGTCGCCGGTCACGCCGATGATGTCGCTCATGTCGTCGTCGTCATCGTCTTCGTCGGGTGTGAGGAAGGTGTCGTCGTCGTCATCGCCTTCGATTTCGACATCGTCGTCGCCCATATCCGGGATGTCGTCGCCGGAGGCAGCGTCATCGGCATCCTCGAGCGAAACCAGTTCGACTTCGGTGTTTTCGGTATCGACTTCCGCAACCTCGTCTTCTTCGGCAACATCTGATATCGCCGAGGTTTCCTCGAAGAAGGACAGGGGGTAGGACTTGCCGGTATAAGGAGAAACGATCGGATCCCGGTTCAGATCATAAAACTTCTTGCCGGTTTCCGGATCGGTACGCTTGGTTCCAAGTTCCGCTTTCGCCACTATAAGCCTCGTGAGAATGGCCGAATCCGAGATTCGGCAAATGCCGTTCAAGCCGGCGTTCCATCGGAATTTATAAGCCGGTCCCCTTAATCGCTGTGGCTTCCCATGTCAAAGCCAAACTTTATGATCGGAGCGCAAGGTATTTCCGGCGTCGACGGATGACCGGCCGGCGGGTTTATGGTAACGAGCCGCGGCAGCCGCAGAGCTGAGCGAAGATCGTCGCCGGAAGGGGCGGCCTTGCGAAGAAAATGCTGCACCTTTACAAAGGATTACGCCGTGCATGGCGCCGCGCCGCGGCCTTCGAGCCGATTGCCCCAGGATTGACAAGATGAGCACCAAGACTTTCACCATCGCCATCGATGGCCCGGCGGCGGCCGGCAAGGGCACTCTCTCGCGCCGCATCGCCGAGCAATACGGCTTCCATCATCTCGATACCGGCCTGACCTATCGCGCCACGGCCAAGGCGCTGCTCGACGCCGGCCTGCCGCTCGATGACGAGGCGGTGGCCGAAAAGATCGCGCGGGAGGTTGAACTTGCTGGATTGGATCGCGATATACTTTCCAAACATGAGATCGGCGAAGCCGCCTCGACAATAGCCGTCATGCCGGCGGTGCGACGGGCGCTGGTCGAGACGCAGCGGCGGTTTGCGACGAAAGCACCGGGAACGGTGCTCGACGGGCGCGATATCGGCACGGTCGTCTGCCCGGATGCACCGGTCAAGCTCTACGTGACCGCTACGGCGGAGGTGCGGGCAAGACGCCGTTACGACGAGATCCTCGGCCGAGGTGCGACGGCGGATTTCGATGCGATTTTCGAAGACGTCAAGCGGCGCGACGAACGCGACATGGGACGGGCCGACAGCCCTTTGAAACCAGCTGATGATGCGCACTTGCTTGATACGTCGGAAATGAGTATAGAGGCCGCGTTTCAAGCTGCACAATCGATCATCGATGTGGTCTTGAGCCGAAATGCCTAAATTCAAGCGATTTTGCATGCTCAGACGCATGGATCGCTTTTCATACAGCAGCCTGAAATTCCGTCCAAGCGCCGGATTGCCTTCGTGAAAGAGGGCGGACTGGGTTCAGGCCCGTTCAACGCAAACCAACCGGCGCATACGTGTCCGCTTCCTATCCAGGACACGCAGGAGATTTTATGTCAGTAGCAACTCCCTCTCGCGAGGATTTCGCGGCCCTTCTGGAAGAGTCCTTTGCCAAGAACGATCTGGCCGAAGGCTATGTTACCAAGGGTATCGTCACGGGCATCGAAAAGGATGTCGCCGTTGTCGACGTCGGCCTGAAGGTCGAAGGCCGCATCGCGCTCAAGGAATTCGGCGCCCGCGCCAAGGATGGCCAGCTCAAGGTTGGCGATGAAGTCGAAGTTTACGTCGAGCGTATCGAAAACGCGCTCGGCGAAGCCGTTCTGTCGCGCGAAAAGGCTCGCCGCGAAGAGAGCTGGGTCAAGCTCGAAGCCAAGTTCGAAGCCGGCGAGCGCGTCGAAGGCGTGATCTTCAACCAGGTCAAGGGCGGCTTCACGGTCGACCTCGACGGCGCGATCGCCTTCCTGCCGCGTTCTCAGGTCGATATCCGCCCGATCCGCGACGTTACTCCGCTGATGCACAACCCGCAGCCCTTCGAAATCCTCAAGATGGACAAGCGCCGCGGCAACATCGTGGTTTCGCGCCGTACGGTTCTGGAAGAATCCCGTGCCGAGCAGCGTTCTGAAATCGTTCAGAACCTCGAAGAAGGCCAGGTTGTCGACGGTGTCGTCAAGAACATCACCGATTACGGTGCGTTCGTTGACCTCGGCGGCATCGACGGCCTGCTGCACGTCACCGACATGGCATGGCGCCGTGTGAACCATCCGTCGGAAATCCTGAACATCGGCCAGCAGGTCAAGGTTCAGATCATCCGCATCAACCAGGAAACCCACCGCATCTCGCTCGGCATGAAGCAGCTCGAGAGCGATCCGTGGGATGGCATCCAGGCCAAGTATCCGGAAGGCAAGAAGATTTCCGGTACCGTCACGAATATCACCGACTACGGTGCATTCGTCGAGCTGGAGCCGGGCATCGAAGGCCTGATCCATATCTCGGAAATGTCCTGGACCAAGAAGAACGTTCACCCCGGCAAGATCCTGTCCACGAGCCAGGAAGTCGAAGTCGTCGTTCTCGAAGTCGACCCGTCCAAGCGCCGTATTTCGCTCGGCCTCAAGCAGACGCTGGAAAATCCGTGGGCAGCATTCGCCCGCAGCCATCCGGCCGGCACTGAAGTCGAAGGCGAAGTCAAGAACAAGACCGAATTCGGCCTGTTCATCGGTCTCGACGGCGACGTCGACGGCATGGTGCACCTCTCCGACCTCGACTGGAACCGTCCGGGCGAACAGGTCATCGAGGAGTTCAACAAGGGTGACGTCGTCAAGGCCGTCGTTCTCGACGTCGATGTCGAGAAGGAACGCATCTCGCTCGGCATCAAGCAGCTTGGCAAGGATGCGGTCGGCGACGCCGCTGCTTCGGGCGACCTGCGCAAGAATGCAGTCGTTTCCTGCGAAGTCATCGCGGTCAACGACGGCGGCGTCGAAGTGAAGCTCGTCAACCACGAGGACATCACTTCCTTCATCCGTCGCGCCGACCTCGCCCGCGACCGCGACGAACAGCGCCCCGAGCGCTTCTCGGTCGGCCAGGTCTTCGATGCCCGCGTCACCAACTTCTCCAAGAAGGACCGCAAGATCATGCTGTCCATCAAGGCTCTGGAGATTGCGGAAGAGAAGGAAGCCGTTGCTCAGTTCGGTTCGTCCGACAGCGGCGCTTCACTCGGCGACATCCTGGGCGCAGCGCTCAAGAACCGCGGCGGCGAATAAGCTCGCATCCGCCTTTGAATTGAAGAACCCGCCGGAGCGATCCGGCGGGTTCTTCATTTTCAGGCGGTAAAGATGTTACTCCCAGCCGACCATGCGCTGATAGAGCGCGTAAACAGGGTCGGCGGCCGCGCCGGACTGATAAGGCGTCGGCTCGGCATCGATCATCCTCGGCGTCCTGCGCTGAGGCCCCGCACTGGCTGCTTCGGCATCGGCCGCCGCATCTCCGGCGCCGGACTGCGCCTGCTGCTGATCTTCCTGCTGCTGGTCTGGCGGCGCCTCATCGTGATGATGCGGATTTTGGTGGCTGGTTTCACCGGCCTTCTCGTTCGACGGGACATCCTTGGCAAACTGATAGGGCAGCTGCGTATAGGCAAATCCCTCCGGTATCCTTGCCGCGAGCGGTACATAGGCGGCCTCGACCGTCTCGGGAAGCGGCATCATTGGCGGCGGCGCGGCAGTCTCTTTCGGCTGGCGGGCAGCCACGATCTCCGTTTCCACCGGCGAGGCGCGCGGGGCTGCGGCGGCGCGCGCATCGGGCGCTGCGGGTTCCGCCGGCTGCCGGATCAAGGTTTCGGTTGCATCGCTGATGACGGCATCGTCGAGGATCGTATCGATCTCTACGGCCGCTTCGACGGGACCATCCTCCGGCACGGTTTCGGCGTCCTGCTCGCGGATGATGGTGACGATCAACTCGGAGACCTCTTCGGTCATCGAAGCGACAATTCCCGTCCAGTTTCTCGGAATGACGGGATCGCCTTTTTCCGGCGCGGCGCGAGGCTGAGCCGCAGGCGCCTCGGGCGCTTCCTGCCCGTCCTCGGCCGCTGCGATCTCGGTCGGCAAGCCTAGCGCAGCGTCGATCTCCTGTGGCTCGGATTCTTCCAGCGCGACCTCGCTTGCCGCTGCCGACGCGGATTGAGCCCGGATTTCGGGCCGAGGCGTCTCCGGATCGGCTGCTTCCACGGGCTCGGCGATGACCGCTTCCTCGGCGGTCGCCAGCGCCGTGGCCTCGATCAGCGCACTGGCCGGCGCGGACAGCGTGTCTGCCGGCTGGCGCATGGCGGCAGGCGAATGATTCTCATGCAGCTGGATCTCCGGCCGGGCTTCGGCGCGCATCGGCGAAGCGTCGTTCTGGCCATAGGAGCGCATAACGGCGCGGGCGGCGAGATCGCGATCCTTGTAGCGGACGATTTCCAGATAGGCGACGATGCGCGCCGCCTCCGGGCCCGCGGGGTTCTTCAGCGCTGCGGCGATCATCCGAAGCGGCAAGCTGTGGCCTTGCTCGGTGAGTTGGCGCTCGACTTCGTCGATCCTGGCGGCCGGCAGCCGCTGGATGGCATCGGCAAGCCGGGAGGCGAAGGCAAGATTGCTCTCGTCCTCGCCGCGATCCAGCGAGAGCGCGCGGCCGGCCGCATCGATGGCGTCGAAAAGGGCTTCGACCATGCGCTCACGTGCGGCAAGGAGCAGGATATTGAGCTTGCCGGCAATGGCGGAATTGAGGTCGGCGGCTTCGACGGGATTGACAGGCGCCGGTGCGATCACGGAACGACCGAGGCCGCCGGCGACGATTGCCGCAGTCTGGCCTTGGGACGAAAAGCTTGCATTGGACGCTGCACGAACGGGAGTCAACATGGCATGCTCCTTTCGTAAAGTGACGATGAAAGCAGGCTCTATAAAAGGACCGTGATCATCCGGCCCCCTTGCATCCCAGCAGATCCTCCCATCCGCATGACGCAGTACCGGCGTCATCGAAATGCATAAATATTAAGGGGAATTTTAGAAAAGAGGCGTTAACGAATCGCTAACGGCCGCAGACACGCCAGTCCACGGCCTTTGTCTATCTGCGTGTCGCAGCTGCTTTACTCAGCTATGGGCGAAGATATCGGCCTCTTCCCAGCCGAGCAGGTCGAGCTTGGCGCGGGTCGGCAGGAATGCGAAGCAGGCCGTCGCATGGTCGAACCGCCCGTCGCGGAGCAGGCGTTCCGTCAGCTTGTCACGCAATGCGTGGAGATAAAGCACATCGGAAGCGGCGTACTCGAGCTGGGCCGGCGACAGCGTCTCGGCCGCCCAATCGGACGATTGCTGCGCCTTGGAGATATCGACGTCGAGCATCTCCTTGAGATTGTCCTTGAGACCGTGGCGATCCGTATAGGTGCGGATCAGGCGCGATGCGATCTTGGTACAGAAGACGGGGTTCGTCGTGACACCGAAAGTGTGGAAGAGCACGGCAATATCGAAGCGGCCGTAATGGAAGATCTTCTGATGGGTCGGATCTTCGAGCAAAGCGACAAGATTGGGGGCCTCTTTCTGGCCGGCGGCGATGCGGATGACGTCGGCGGTGCCGTCACCCGGCGAAAGCTGGACGACGCAGAGCCGGTCCCGGCGCGGCACTAGGCCGAGCGTTTCGGTATCGATGGCGACCGCGCCGGTGTAGCGGGCGGCATCGGCCGCAGATATATCGCCTTCGTGATAACGTATGGTGGCGGCCATGAGACTGTCTTTCGTTCGGATGTCAGGCTGAACCGGCCCGAGATCGGGTCTTAGCGCTATAGCGCAAAGCGGCAATAGGCGAAACCGCTTCCTCCGCGGATGGGTCAGAATGTCGGCGGCGTGTTGATCCAGAGCAGCACGGTTTCGCCATCGTGGCGGTTGCGCCAGGAATGGTAGCGGCGGCTTTCGAAGTAAAGTGAATCGCCGGGTCCGAGATCGAAGAATTGATCGCTGTCGAGCACCAGTTCGAGCCGGCCGGACAGAACGTGCATGAACTCCTCGCCCTCGTGACGATAGGCGCCTTCGCTGGCAGCACCCGGCGCCAGCACGAAACGATGGCAATCCATCATCCTGCGGCCTTCGGCAAGCAGCTGCACCGTAACGCCCGGCGTCGTTTCCGGCCAATTACGCCATTCGCCTGAGCGCACCACAGCCGATCCATCCTCGGTTTCCTCCCCGGAGAGGCGGGAAACGGTGGTGCCGTAATACTCGGCGAGGTCATGCAGCGTCTTGAAGCTGACCCCCTGCGAGGTGCGCTCCAGGGTCGAAAGGGTCGAAGCGGTGATGCCGATGTCGCCGGCCACCTGATCCAGCGTCTTGCTGCTCGCGTGCCGCAGGCTGCGCAGCTTGCGGCCGAGGCCGGTGCCCTGGCTTGTCTCCGCGCCATCGGCGGACGGCTCCTCGGCCTCCAGCGCCTCGCGGATGGCCGCGGGATTGAGGCCGCGCTCGACACGATACCAGGAGATGCGCTTCAAGCGCGCCAGATCGTCGGCGCTGTATTGCCGATGGCCGGTTTGCGAACGGCCGGGAACGAGCAGACCCTGGCTTTCCCAGAGCCGCAGCGTCGAAGCCGAAACGCCCGCCAACCGCGCGGCCTCGGCCACCTTGTAGCGTACAGGCCCGCTATCATTCATCCGAAATATCCCTGATTCCAATCGCGTGCGAGCATTCATCAAAACACGTGATGTTTGAAGCAAAAAATGGCTCTTGTTTTCTTACAGGAAAAATGTAGGAATTTCGATAGCGATTGCAGAATTTCTGCAAGATAATTCCAGAACCCTTTCAGCCAGGAGCGCATCGATGACCGCGACAAGCCTTACCGACCGGAAGAACGCCGCCATTTCCCGCGGTGTCGGCATGACGACCCAGATCTATGCCGACCGTGCGGAGAATGCCGAGATCTGGGACAAGGAGGGCCGCCGCTATATCGATTTCGCGGCCGGCATCGCCGTTCTCAATACCGGACACCGTCACCCCAAAGTCATCGCGGCCGTCAAGGATCAGCTCGACCATTTCACCCATACCTGCCACCAGGTTGTTCCCTACGAAAACTATGTCAGTCTTGCCGAACGGTTGAACGCGCTGCTGCCGGGCGCCTTCGAGAAGAAGACGATCTTCGTCACCACGGGCGCCGAAGCGGTCGAAAACGCCGTCAAGATCGCGCGTGCGGCCACCGGCCGCTCGGCCGTCATCGCCTTTGGCGGCGGCTTCCATGGCCGAACCTTCATGGGCATGGCGCTGACCGGCAAGGTCGTGCCCTACAAGGTCGGCTTCGGCGCCATGCCGGGCGATGTGTTCCACGTTCCTTTCCCGGTCGAACTGCACGGCGTCACCGCCGATCAGTCGCTTGCGGCGCTGAAGAAGCTCTTTGCCGCCGATGTCGATCCGCAGCGGGTCGCGGCCATCATCATCGAGCCGGTGCAGGGCGAAGGCGGTTTCTACGCCGCCCCCGCCGCCTTCATGAAGGCGCTGCGCGAACTCTGCGACCAGCACGGCATCCTGCTGATCGCCGACGAGGTGCAGACCGGTTTTGCCCGCACCGGCAGGATGTTCGCCATGGATCATCACGAGGTGGCGGCCGACCTGACGACGATGGCAAAGAGCCTTGCCGGCGGCTTTCCGCTCGCCGCCGTCACCGGTCGCGCCGAGATCATGGACGCGCCCGGACCGGGCGGTCTCGGCGGCACCTATGGCGGCAATCCGCTCGGCATCGCCGCCGCCCACGCCGTGCTCGACGTCATCCAGGACGAAGATCTCTGCGGCCGCGCCAACCAGCTTGGCGGACGGCTGAAGCAGCGGCTGGAATCGCTGCGCGAGACGGTGCCCGAGATCGCCGATATCCGTGGCCCTGGCTTTATGAACGCCGTCGAATTCAACGACCGGACGACGGGATTGCCGAGCGCCGATTTCGCCAACCGGGTGCGGCTGATTGCACTCGACAAGGGGCTGATCCTGCTCACCTGCGGCGTCCACGGCAACGTCATCCGCTTCCTCGCGCCGATCACCATCCAGGACGAAGTTTTCGGCGAGGCGCTCGACATTCTCGAGGCCTCGATGCTGGAAGCGACTTCGGCCAAGTGACGCGACGGGTATCGGATTACAACGGCTGCCGGCAACAGGCAGCCGCTCCCAAGGAGATATGACATGGCTTTCACCACCGCCCTGACAAGGCACGTTCCCTTCTCTTCGCCGTTCCTGCGCGCTGCCGGCTATGTCAACGGCGTCTGGACATCGGGCGATGCCTCAAAGACCTTCGACGTGCTCAACCCGGCAACGGGCGAGCTGCTCGCTTCGCTGCCCGATATGGGGGCTGCCGAGACGCGGGCGGCGATCGATGCAGCCTATGCCGCCCAGCCGGCCTGGGCTGCCCGCCCGGCCAAGGAGCGCAGCGCCATCCTGCGCAAATGGTTCGACCTGATGGTCGCCAATGCCGACGCGCTCGCCGCGATCCTGACCGCCGAAATGGGCAAGCCTTTCGCGGAAGCGCGCGGCGAGATCCTTTATGCCGCGTCCTATGTCGAATGGTACGCCGAAGAAGCCAAGCGAATCTATGGCGAGACGATCCCCGCGCCTTCGAATGACAAGCGCATGATCGTCATCAAGCAGCCGGTCGGCGTCGTCGGCACGATCACGCCGTGGAATTTCCCGGCGGCGATGATCGCCCGCAAGATTGCGCCGGCACTGGCCGTCGGCTGCACGGTCGTCTCAAAGCCCGCCGAGCAGACACCGCTGACGGCAATCGCCCTTGCCGTGCTCGCCGAACAGGCCGGCATTCCCTCAGGCGTCTTCAACCTCATCGTCGGCGTCGACGGCCCGGCGATCGGCCGCGAGCTGTGCGGCAACGACAAGGTGCGCAAGATCAGCTTCACCGGCTCGACGGAGGTCGGCCGCATCCTGATGCGGCAATGCGCCGACCAGATCAAGAAGGTGAGCCTGGAGCTCGGCGGCAACGCGCCGTTCATCGTCTTCGACGATGCCGATCTCGACGCCGCGGTCGAGGGCGCGATCGCCTCCAAATACCGCAATGCCGGCCAGACCTGCGTTTGTGCCAACCGTCTCTACATCCAGTCGAGCGTCTATGACGCCTTCGCGGCCAAGCTTGCCGCCAGGGTCGCCGCAATGTCGGTCGGCGACGGCTTCCAGCCGGGGGTCGAGATCGGGCCGCTGATCGACGAGCAGGGCCTTGCCAAGGTGGAAGACCATGTCGGCGACGCGCTTGCCAAGGGCGCCAAGGTGCTGACCGGCGGCAAGCGCATCGACGGCGCCGGCACCTTCTTTGCCCCGACGGTGCTGACCGGTGTTGTTCGCGGCATGAAGGTGGCGCGCGAGGAAACCTTCGGGCCGGTGGCGCCGCTCTTCCGTTTCGAGACGGCCGAGGATGTCATCGCTCAAGCCAATGATACGGAATTCGGCCTTGCCGCCTACTTCTATGCCGGCGACCTGAAGAAGGTCTGGCGGGTGGCCGAAGCGCTGGAATATGGCATGATCGGCATCAATACCGGCATCATGTCCTCCGAGACCGCGCCCTTCGGCGGCATCAAACAATCCGGCCTCGGCCGCGAGGGCTCACGCCACGGCGCCGACGACTATCTGGAAATGAAATATCTCTGCATCGGCGGCGTCTAAGACCATTCCGTGAAAACAGTGCACGCGGCAGACAGCCGCGTGCCGTCAATAATGCGGCGGGCGGGTGATACCAGGCGCCTCCAGCGACTGTTCCTCGAGCGACAGGAAACGTTCGGTCAGCCGGTCGAGCTTGGTGCGCATCTGTTCCACGATCTTCCATTGCTCGGTCAGTTGATCGGAAAGCTCCTCGATCGTCTTTGCCTGATGGGCCAGCATTTCCTCCAGCCTGGTGATGCGGTTCGTCTCGTCGGACATTGATCCTCCTTTGCCGAAACCGGCAGTACAGATGGTTCTCCCAAAGCGGAAATAGGCCGCTTCGTCAATGCTTTCGAGGGCCCGCGCCGCCGCCTGCAAAAACCGAACCGTTCAGTTACTAAAAGACCTTGCCGCGCCTGATGTTGTGGGGTAGGCCCTTATCCATCAGGGAGGAATACTGATGGATGTAGGAAACGGCTTTCTTCATCCGGACCGGCTCTTTCCGGCCGACCCGGCAACACGGACGATCGCGCGCGACCTCTATGAGACGGTGCGCAATCTTCCGATCGTCAGCCCGCACGGGCATACAGAACCGTCCTGGTTCGCCGACGACAAGCCCTTCGAAGATGCGGCCTCGCTGCTGGTCATTCCCGATCACTATCTCTTCCGGATGCTGCACAGCGTCGGCGTTCCCCTGGACGCGCTCGGCGTGCCGCGGCTCGACGGCAAGCCGGTGGCAGCGGGGCGGACGATCTGGCGGACCTTTGCCAGGCATCATCATCTCTTCCGCGGAACACCGTCGAGCCTCTGGGTCGACCACGCGATGTCGGCCGTGCTCGGCTGCCCCGAGCCGCTGACATCAGACAATGCCGATGCGCTCTACGACCATATCAATGCTCAGCTCGCCCTTCCCGAATTCCGCCCGAGAGCGCTGCATCAGCGATTCGGCATCGAAACGATCGCGACGACCGAGGGCGCGCTCGACCCGCTGACGCACCATCAGAAGATGGCGGCCGACGGCTGGATCGGCAGAGTGCGCACCACCTACCGGCCGGACAGCGTCACCGATCCGGATGCGGTCGGCTTCCGCGACAATCTCGTCAAGTTCGGCGAGATCACCGGCGCTGACGTGACGCGCTGGGAGGGCCTGATCGAGGCGCATCGGCGCCGGCGCGCCTATTTCCGCCAGTTCGGCGCCACCGCGACCGATCACGGCGTGCCCACAGCCTTCACCGCCGATCTGCCGCTTGCCGAAAAGCAGGCGCTGCTCGACAAGGCGCTGAAGGGACCGCTTTCTGCTCAAGATGCCGAGCTTTTCCGCGGCCAGATGATGACGGAGATGGCCGGGCTTTCGGCCGAGGACGGCATGGTGATGCAGATCCATGCGGGGTCGCGGCGCAACACCGACAGTGGGTTGTTTGCGACGCGCGGGCCCAATATGGGCTCCGATATTCCAACCCGCACCGACTGGGTCGGCGGCCTGAATGCGCTGCTTTCCAAATACGGCCATGCGCCGGGGCTGCGGGTGCTGCTCTTCACGCTCGACGAGACGACCTATGCGCGCGAGATGGCGCCGATGGTCGGCCATTGGCCCTGCCTGATGATCGGCCCGCCCTGGTGGTTCCACGACAGCCCGCTCGGCATTCGCCGCTATCTCGACCAAGTGGTGGAAACGGCAGGCTTCGCCAATATGGCCGGTTTCAACGACGATACGCGGGCGCTGCTTTCGATCCCGGCGCGGCATGATGTCTGGCGCCGCGAAGTTTGCCGCTTCCTCGCCGGGCTTGCCGCCGAGCACCGGATTTCCAAGAGCGACGCCGCGATCGTGGCAGGCGAACTTTCCTATGGCAATGCGAAGAAGGCCTACAAGCTGTGACCGAACGACTGCAGACCCTTTCCGGCCTCGCCCCGACGGCGAAGCTTCCCGCCTATGACCGCAGCCGGCTGAAAAGCGGCATCCTGC
The DNA here is from genome assembly GCF_002211295.1 of Rhizobium sp. N122. Lineage (NCBI taxonomy): Bacteria > Pseudomonadati > Pseudomonadota > Alphaproteobacteria > Hyphomicrobiales > Rhizobiaceae > Rhizobium > Rhizobium sp. N122. The sequence goes on from NZ_LOKU01000002.1 coordinate 177,099, forward strand.
ACCTAGGCCCCGGCGCCTTCTTCCGCGCGCATTTCGCGCCGTTCACCGATGGCGCGCTCGCGGCCGCAGGCGGCGACTGGGGCATCGAGGTGGCAAGCCTGCGCACACCCGATGTCGCCGACAATCTGAGTGCCCAGAACGGGCTTTATACGACGCTGATCCGCGACACCTCGGGCACGACCGCCGAGGTGATCGGCTCGATCCTGAAGGCGCATGTGGCGCCGCGCGATCCGGCCGGACTGCTGGCCCGGCTCGAAGATCCCGCGATCCGCATCGTCAGCATGACGGTGACGGAAAAAGCCTATGGTTTCGATCCGGCAACCGGCGGCCTTGACCTCAAACATCCCGATATCGTCGCCGACCTCGCCGACCGGCATGCGCCGCGCGGCGTCATCGGCTATCTCGTCGAAGGCCTTGCCCGCCGCCGGCAGAAGGGCATTGCCCCGTTTACGCCGCTCAGCTGCGACAACCTGCCGAGCAACGGCACTGTTCTGAAGCGCCTGGTGCTCGAATTCACCTCCCGCATCGATGCCGATCTGCATCGCTGGATCGAAGCCAATGTGCCCTTCCCGTCGACGATGGTCGACCGCATCACGCCGGCCAGCACCGAGGCGACCTATGCCGATGCCGAGCGGCTGACGGGCCGCACGGATATGGCGGCGATCGAGACCGAGCCCTTTACGCAATGGGTCATCGAAGACCATTTCGCCAATGGCCGGCCGGCCTGGGAAAAGGTGCGCGGCGCGCTGATGGTCGAAGATGTCTCGGCTTATGAGAAGATGAAGCTCCGGATGCTGAACGGCGCCCATTCGCTGCTCGCCTATCTCGGTTATATCGGCGGCTATGAATTCATCCGCGACGTGATGGACGATGCCGCCCTGGCAGCGCTGGCCTATCGCCACATGCATGCGGCGGCGAGAACGCTCGATCCGGTCCCCGGCATCAATCTCGACGATTACGCCAACGAATTGATAGCCCGCTTTGCAAACAAGGCGATTGCCCATCGCACGTATCAGATCGCCATGGACGGCACGCAGAAACTGCCGCAGCGGCTGCTGGAACCGGCGTGCGAGGCGCTGGCCCATGGTGACCGGGCGGAGACCTATGCGATCGCCGTTGCGGCGTGGATGCGCTATGCGATCGGCGAACACGGCAATGGCGAGCGCTTCGAGCTGCGCGACCCCCGGGCCGCGGAAATCGCCGCGCTGATCGCCGATGTCCCGCGCACCGGCCCGGCGATTTCGGCGGCGCTGTTCGCCCTGCCCGGACTTTTCCCGAAGGCTTTGACGGAACATCGGGCCTGGGCGCAGGATGTGTCGGACAAGCTGGAGATTTTGATCCAGGATGATCGGCTGCCGTTGTTTTGAGAGTTGAAGATTCTCTAACGCAGCCTCTATCTCTTCCTCCGGCACGCCTTGCTCTAACTTAGCGAGAGCTGGCAAGGCGCGTGCTACACGTCCCTTCTCCCCAGCGGGGAGAAGATGCCGGCAGGCAGATGAGGGGGTGAGCGGCAAGGTCGCGAATGCGCTGAGCGCAAGCGAAGGCAATGGATGGCGTGCCGTGTGGCCCCCTCATCCGACCCTTCGGGCCACCTTCTCCCCGCTGGGGAGAAGACGGAGCCAAGTCGCGACCGTCCGCTTTGACGCAGAGGCGCAAATCTACGCCGCCCCCATCACGCCTTCACCCGCACCATATCCGGATCGTAGAGCGGCGCCAGCGACACCTTGCAGGGGATGCGCTCCCTGGCGACATCGAGTTCATAGGTGCCGGAGAGGACGAAATCCTCCGTCACGCCGTCGGCATTGCGGACATAACCGTAGCCGATCGGCTTGCCGAGCGTGTAGCCGAAGCCGCCGCTCGACAGCCAGCCGACGCGCTTGCCGTCGCGATAGATCGTTTCGCGGCCGAGCAGCACGGTATCGGGATCGTCGGGCACGAAGCAGGCGAGGCGCTTCTTGACGCCGTCCGCAAGCTGCCGTTCGATCGCCTCACGGCCGCGGAAGGGAATGTTCTTTCTGGTCTTCACCGCCCAGCCGAGGCCGGCCTCAACGGGCGTGTGATCGGGGCCGATATCGGAGCCCCAGGCGCGATAGCCTTTTTCCAGACGGCAACTCTCGATGGCGCGGTAGCCGGCATTGACGAGGCCGAACTCGCCGCCAGCAGTCATCAATACGTCATAAACCGTGGTCGCATATTCGATGGGGACATGCAGTTCATAGCCGAGTTCGCCGACATAGGTGATGCGCAAGGCCCGCACCGGGCAGCCCGAAATGCCGATGGTTCTGACCTGGCCGAAGGGGAAGGCCGTATTCGAGACGTCGCTTCCCGTCACCTTTTCCAGCACGGCGCGTGCATTCGGTCCCATCAGCGACAACACTGAGTAGGCTGAGGTGACATCGACCAGTTCGGCATGCATCTCCTCCGGAATATTGCGGGCGATCCAATCGAAATCGTGGGTGGCGAAACCGGTGCCGGTGACGATGTAATATTCGTTCTCCGCGACGCGGGCGACGGTCAGGTCGCATTCGATGCCGCCCTTGTCGTTCAGTATCTGCGTGTAGATCAGCGATCCCACGGGTCTTGCGACATCGTTGGCGGCGATCCAGGAGAGCGCCGCCTCGGCATCCCTGCCCTTCAGCACAAATTTGGCGAAGGAGGTCTGATCGAAGATGACGGCCGCCTCGCGCACCGCCTTGTGCTCGCGGCCGACGGCCTCGAACCAGTTCTGCCTGCCATAGCTGTAGACGTCCTTCGGTTCCTCATTGGCGAAGAGATCGGCAAACCAGTTCGGCCGCTCCCAGCCAAGCTTTTCGCCGAAACAGGCGCCCTGCGCCTTCAATCGGTCATAGAGCGGCGACTTGCGGCAAGGGCGGCCGCTTGCATGCTCCTCGAAGGGCCAGGCCATGGTGTAGTGTTTGCCATAGGCTTCGAGCGTGCGGGTGCGCACCCAGTCGGTATCGAAGTGCGGACGGCCGAAGCGGCGGATATCGACCGGCCAGAGATCATAGGGCGGCTCGCCCTTCGTCACCCATTCGGCGAGCGCCATGCCGGCGCCGCCGGCCGAGGCGATGCCGAAGGCGTTGAAACCGGCGCCGACGAAGAAGTTCTTCAGCTCCGGCGCCTCGCCGAGAATGAAATTGCCGTCCGGCGTGAAACTTTCCGGGCCGTTCAGCAGCTGCTTGACGCCGACATTCTCCAGCGCCGGAACGCGGCCGAGCGCCTGCTCCATGTTCTGCTCGAAATGGTCGAAATTGCTGTCCAGCAGCGTGTAGTGGAAACCTTCGGGGATGCCTTTCTCCGCCCAGGCGATCGGGTTCGGCTCATAGCCGCCCATGACGATGCCGCCAACCTCCTCCTTGTAATAGGTCAGGCGATCGGGATCGCGCAGGGTCGGCAGGTTGGAGGGCACACCGAAAGATTCGGTGATGATATATTGATGCTCGACCGAGACCAGCGGCACGTTGACGCCGAAGCGGGCAGCGAAGGCGCGCGTCCATTGGCCGGCGCAGACGACGACGCGCTCGCATTCGATACGGCCCTCAGCGGCAATGACGGCACGGATCCTGCCCTTGTCGATCTCGAGATCGAGGACTTCGGTATCCTCGAAGATCGAAACGCCAGACATGCGGGCGCCTTTTGCCAGCGCCTGGGTGATGTCGGAGGGATTGGCCTGGCCGTCGGTGGGAAGGAAGGCGGCGCCGACGAGATCGTCTATCGTCATCAACGGCCAGAGATCGAAGGCCTCCTGCGGCGTCAGCAATTGCATTTCGAGACCGAAGGACTGGGCCGTGGTTGCCTGGCGCTTGACTTCGGTCCAGCGCTCCTCATTGCAGGCAAGACGCAGGCCGCCATTCATCTTCCAGCCGGTGCCGAGGCCGGTTTCTTCTTCCAGCCGCTTGTAGAGATCGACGGAATAACCGAGCAGCTGGGTGATGTTGGCGCTGCTGCGCAACTGGCCGACGAGGCCGGCGGCATGAAAGGTGGTGCCCGACGTCAGCTTCTTACGTTCCAGCAAGACAGTATCGGTCCAACCGAGCTTGCCGAGATGATAGGCTGTCGAGCAGCCGATAATGCCGCCGCCGATGACCACGGCTTTCGCCGTCTTCGGTAATTGTCTCGTCATTTATCGATCCTGTTCAAAGGCTTGGTAGGCGCGTTCGAAACGCGCGAGATTTTCGGCGGTATAGGCGGCATAGTCGAATTGGATGGTGGAATGGATTTCCGAAATCATGCTCCACAGCGTTTCGCGCAGCAGCGAGGCGCATTTCATCGCGCGATAGCGCCGGCTGAGATCCGATGTCAGCGGCCGATCGAAATAGGTCTCCAGCATCATCTGCTCGCCAGCTTCCGAGAACTCGTTGTTGGAGGCCAATCCGCCGAGATCGAACAGCGGCGTGTTGAAGCCGGCATAATCCCAGTCGATCAGCCAGAGCCGCTTGCCGTCGTCGAGAAAATTGGCCGCCAGCAGATCGTTGTGGCCGAAGGCAATGTCGAACGGCCCTGCCGCTTGTTCCAGCGTCTCGGCCCTGCCGATCAGCGCCGGCAGCAATGGAAGATAGGGGCTGCCCGACTCCTTCAGGCTGGCGGCGTAGTCGCGGATGACGTGGAAGACCCAAAAGATCATCGCCTGGCCGCGGAGATGCCGGGCGATGTCGTGATGGCAGGCGCGCACCAGCGGAACGATCCGGGCGAGCATATCAGGCGTCCTGACATCCTCCGGGCAAAGCGCCCGCGCTTCGATATAATCGAGCACCAGCACGCCGGGCGAATGGTGGATGACGGCAGGCGATATGCCGGCAGCATGCGCCGCGCGGCTTGCAGCAAGCTCGTTCTGGCGGCTGATGTGATGGATCGGAATATCGGTGCCGAGTCTCACCACGCAGCGCGCGACGGCATCGCTGACCAGATAGTTCCGGTTGGTGATGCCGCCTGAGATCGGCGAGATTTCGATCGGGCCCTGCCAAATGCCGAGCGCATGAATCCTATCTTCAGGCGTCATGCATCATCCCCCATCACCTTCTCGAAATGATGGGGCAGAGCAGGATCGGCTGTCAAGCAGGGCGGTTAGATGGTCTTTCCAGCGGCGTCGAAGACGTGGCAGCGGGCCGGATCGAAGAAGGTCTTCACATTGGCGCCGCGCTCGACCTTCTGCTGGCCGTCGAGGGCGATCGTCAGCAGTTGGCCATCCGGCGTCGTGGTGTAGAGCATGGTGGCGCCGCCGAGATTTTCGACGAGATCGACGTTGACGGTCGACAGCGTGATGGCGCCCTCCGTGAGCGAAAGATGCTCGGGACGGACGCCGAAGGTGACGTCCTCACCGGCTTGCCCTTTCAGCCGGCGCGGCAGGCGGACGGAATTGCCGCAGACATGAATGCTGGTTTCCGTCTCGCCGACCTCTTCGATGCGGGCCTTGAGGAAATTCATCTTCGGGCTGCCGATGAAGCCGGCGACGAAGCGGTTGGCCGGATTGTTGTAGAGATCGAGCGGCGCGCCGACCTGCTCGATGCGGCCGGAGTTGAGCACCACGATCTTGTCGGCCATCGTCATGGCTTCGACTTGGTCATGGGTGACATAGATCATCGTGTTGCCGAGCTGCCGGTGCAGGCGGGAGATCTCGACGCGCATCTGCACCCGCAGTTCGGCGTCGAGGTTCGACAGCGGTTCGTCGAACAGGAAGATACGCGGCTCGCGCACGATCGCCCGGCCGATGGCCACGCGCTGGCGCTGGCCGCCGGAGAGCGCCTTCGGCTTGCGCTCCAGGAGTTTCTCGATCTGCAGGATTTCGGCGGCGCGTTTGACCTTCGGCTGGATCTCGGCCTTCTTATAACCCGCCGTCTCCAGACCGAAGGCGAGGTTCTTGTAGACCGACATATGGGGATAGAGGGCGTAGGACTGGAAGACCATGGCAATGCCGCGCTTGGCGGGCGCCACCTCGTTCATGCGCTCGTTGTCGAGCAGCAGCCCGCCGCCCGATATTTCCTCCAGACCGGCGATCATGCGCAGAAGGGTCGATTTTCCGCAGCCGGAGGGACCGACGAAAACGACGAATTCGCCGGGATCGATCGTCAGGTCGATGCCATGGATCACATCCATCGCGCCGTAGCGCTTCTCGACCTTCTGAAGAACGACACTGGTTGCCATCTTCTCAAAACCCCTCTCGTTTATTTATCGGTTACTTCGTTCTTGCGCGCCAATCGGCGTATTTCGGACTGTCGGGGCCGACCGGCAGCGGCACTTCGGCGCCGCTGTCGGAAGACTGGTAGATGGCGGTGACGAGTTCCAGCGCCCGGCGCGCATCCGCCGTCGTCACCGGCAGCGGCCCCTGGCCGCTGAGGAAGGCGTGGAACTGGCCCATCTGGGTGGTAAACCGGGGGGCGACCGGCTGCCAATCGCTGACCACCCGGTCGATCTTTTCCCGGACGTCGTCATTGGCGGCGATGATCTTCCAGGGGTCCTTGCCCGGCGTATAGGGCTCATGGCTGCTTTCGAAGGTCACATTCTCGAAATGCAGCCTCAGCCGGCTCAACTGTTCCTGCGAACCCAGCGTGCAGGACAGTGAGACGAAGGCGCCGCTTTCCATCAGCAGGCTAGCGGAGGCGCAATCCTCGACCTCGATATCGTTGACGCGGGTGGCGACCCGGCCGAAGACCCTTGCCGCCGGGCCCATCAGGTGCATCATCATGTCGTGCAGATGCAGCGCATGGGTGACGAGCACGCCGCCGAGTTCGGTCGCCCATTTGCCGCGCCAGGGCACGGCATAATATTCGGGTTTGCGCAGCCAGAAGGTTTCGACCGAGGCCGTATAGGCTTTGCCGGCAATACCGGCGTCGATGATCCGCTTGGCCTTCTGGATGCCGTCGCCGTAGCGATACTGGAAGATCGGCATCAGCACGCCTTTGGCGGCTTTCTCCGCTGCCATGATGGTATCGACGGCCGCGAGCGAGCCGGTCAGCGGCTTTTCGCAAACGACATGTTTGCCAGCGGCAAGGGCAGCCACGACCTGCTCCAGGTGCACCCCGGGCGGGGTGCAGATGTCAATGATGTCGATCGTGTCGTCGGCAAGCAGCTCGGCAAAGGAGGTGGTGCGCCGTTCGATGCCGAACTCATCACCGACTGCCGCCAGCCGCTCTGCGTTCAGGTCACAGATCGCCACGACCTTGAATTTGTCGGCATGCGGCAGATAACCCTCGACAATGTGGGAGCGGCCGATGCCGCAGCCGACGATCGCGACCGTTCTGATGCTCATGTCGCTGTTTCCCGTGACCGCCATCAACGCTTCATGCCCGTCGTGGCGATGCCCTCGATCAGCAGGCGCTGGAAGAACAGGAAGAAGAAGAACACCGGCACGAGCGTCAGCGTCGACATGGCGAACAAGCCGCCCCAATCCGAGGCGCTGGTGGAATCCACGAAGGTGCGCAGGCCGAGCTGGATCGTATAGGTGTTCATGTCGTTCAGGTAGATCAGCGGACCGAAGAAATCGTCCCAGGTCCAGATGAAGGAGAAGATGGCAGCCGTCGCCAAGACCGGCAGCGACAGCGGCAGCATGATCTTCCAGTAGATGCGCCAGGCGCTGCAGCCGTCCATCATCGCGGCTTCGTCGAGTTCGCGCGGGATGCCGCGGAAGAACTGCACCATCAGGAAGATGAAAAAGGCATCGCTTGCCAGGAACTTCGGCACGACGAGAGGCAGGATGGTGTTGACCCAGCCGAGGTTGAGGAAGAGCACATATTGCGGGATCAGCGTCACGTGATAGGGGATCATCAGCGTGCCGAGCATGATCGCGAACCAGAAATTCCGGCCGGCAAAACGCAGCCGGGCAAAGGCAAAGGCCGTCAGCGAACAGGCGATGACATTGCCGGTCACCACCAGCAGCGAAATGACGAGCGAATTCCAGAAGAACCGGCCGAAGCTGACATCGAGGCCAACCCAGCCGCGCGCATAGGAGGAGAAGTCGATCGACGACGGAATAAGCGAGGTCGATGAGAAGATCTCGGTCTCCGGCCTGACCGATGCCGAAACCATCCACAACAGCGGATAGACCATCAGAAGCGATGCGGCGATCAGCAGAGCGTGGATGATGAGCGACGCCGGCAGGCTGCGTTTGGTGATATCCGATGGCGGCCGGGCCGCAGTGACGGAAGCGGTCATCTCAGTCATCGTAATGCACCCAATAACGCGAGGTCAGGAAGGAGAAAGCGGTGAAAACGGCGATGATCAGCACCAGGATCCAGGCGAGCGCCGAGGCATAGCCCATGCGGAAGTTGCCGAAGGCCTCCTGATAGAGGTAGAGCGTGTAGAACAGCGTCGAGTTGATCGGACCGCCTGTGCCGCCTGAGATGATGAAGGCGGGTGTGAAGGCCTTGAAGGCATCAATGGTCTGGACGACGGCATTGAAGAAGATCACCGGCGTCAGAAGCGGCAGGGTGATCTTGTAGAATTGCCGGAATTTCGAGGCGCCGTCGAGGCTTGCGGCCTCATACATATCCTGGGGAATCTGGCGCAGGCCGGCGAGGAAAATAATCATCGGCGAGCCGAACTGCCAGACCGACAGAGCCACTAGCGTATAGATCGAATAGTTCGGATGCGAGATCCAGCTCGGACCTTCGATGCCGAATTGCGAGAGTGCGGCATTGACGAGACCATCGCTGGCGAAAAGCTGGCGCCAGAGCACGGCGATCGCCACGCTGCCGCCCAGCAAGGAAGGGAGGTAGAAGATGGCGCGATAGAAGGTCAGTCCGCGCAGGCCGCGGTTCAGCGCCATGGCGACCAGCAAGGCGAAGGTCAGTTTGAACGGCACCGAGAAGACAACATAAGTCAGGGTGACGTGCATGGCGGCCGAGAATTTCGGATCCGCCGTGGCGATGCGCACGTAATTCGCCATTCCCACCCACCGCGGCGACTGCAGCATGTCGAAGTCGGTGAAGGAGAGGTAGAGCGAAATCAGGGCCGGCCCGAGCGTCAGCCCGAAAAAGCCGATAAGCCATGGCAGGAGGAAGAGATAGCCGGGAGCATTGGCATTCCAGAGACGCCGGAAGCGTCCTTCGGCCACGGCCCCCTGATATCTTTCCACATTTATGGCCCCTGCGGGCGTGCGCATCGCATTGCTCATACGGGATCAGCCTCGTGCGAGAATCTGCGTGATTTCGGTGACCAGCTGTTTGCCGCCGTCGGCAGGAGACAACTGTCCGAAACCGACCTGTTCGGCGATGTTTCGCAGCATCAGCTCGCCTTCACCGGCGCCGGCCGGCGGCGGCGGCGGCAATTTGCCGGCGAGATCGCCGAGACCGCTGACATAGGCCAATGCGACCTTACCGTTCTCATCGAGCTTCGCCGCGACGACCTCGCGCATGGCGGCCGATTCCGGAATGCCGCGCTCGACATCCAGGAGCAGCACTGCCTCGGGATTCTTGACGAAGAAGTTGATGTAGTCCACGGCCAGGTCGATCGCTTTCGACTGGGCCGAAACAGAGAAGAACATCGAAGGCTTGCGATAGTGGCCGCCCTTCGAATCCGCCTTGATACGCATATAGTTGGTCAGCGCCAGCTTGTCCTTGTTCATGGCCTGATAGGCAACGAACTGATTGGAATGGGCAAAACCGGCCGCAGATTTGCCGAGCGACACTGTGTTCGTTTCGATATCGTTCTTGTCGAGAGCCTGGATATCGGCGGGAACGCAGGCGCCGGCTTCACGGAACTTGGCCCACATATCGTACCATTCCGATGCATCGTCCACGCCGAAGCCGATCTTGCCGTCGGCGGTATAGAGCGCCTTGCCGCGCTGACGCAGCCAGTTTTCGAACAGAGGTTCGCCGCCGCTGCCGTCAGCGAGGCCGAACATACCCTTGCGCTTGCCGGCCTTGGTGATCTCGGCGCCCATGCGGGCGAACTCGTCCCAGGTGGTCGCCTGCGTCGGCAGATCGACCCCGGCCTCCTTGAAGGCGGTGGTATTCAGAACCGTCGCGGCCGAATTCGCGCCGAGGCTGACGCCATACAGATGACCGTCGACGCTGCCGCCATCGATCTGCGCCTTGTCGAAATCGTCGAGGTTGAGCTTCGCCGGCATGTAGGATTCAAGCGGCGCAAGCGCGCCGCGACGCGCGTACTGAACGATATAGCGGTAGTCCATCTGGATGACGTCAGGCGCATTGCGGCCGGCGACCTGGGTCGCAAGGCGCGGCCAGTAATCGCCCCAACCGAGGAATTCGCCGGTGATCGAGGTACCGGCATTCTTCGTCTGATAGAGCTGGGACACCTTGTTGGTGCGGTCGGCGCGCGGCTGCGAGCCCCACCACAGGAGGCGCAAGCGCTGTTCCTGTGCAAAAGCGCTGGTTCCCAGCGCCGAGAGTGAAAGGAGCGTGGCCCCTCCCGCAACGAAATTACGTCTGCTTACACGTAGGCTCATTTTTTCCTCCTCCAAAGGGAAGCGCCTCCACACGCTTCCAACCAGTTACTCTTGCATAAATAACTAATTGGTTACAAGCTACGAGCAAAGCGGCAAGCGTGTCAAGCGGGTGTCGGTTCTTGGCGGCCGCCCTTTTAAATTCGGTTTTTACAATTTCGCACCGAAGGCTTATGAGCGCAACATGCGAGAGGGAGGGGAACGATGAACGACAGCGGCGAAAACGGGGAGAAGAGAAAATCCCGGCGTCCTTCTCAGGAACGCACGGCCCAGCGCGATCCGGAGCGGACGCGCGCCGCGATCCTTGAGGCGGCCACGCGGGAGTTTGCCGAAAACGGCATGGGCGGAGCCCGCGTCGACGCCATCGCCGAGCGCGCCGGCACCAATAAGCGCATGCTCTACCATTATTTCGGCGACAAGGAGCAGCTCTATCTCCGCGTGCTCGAAGAAGCCTATGTCGGTATCCGCACCGCCGAACGCGCGCTGCATATCGGTGACCGCAGCCCGGAGGAAGGCATCGGGGAACTGGCACTCTTCACCTGGCGTTATTTTCTCCAGCATCCGGAATTCCTCAGCCTGCTCGGCACGGAAAACCTGCATCGGGCCCGGTGGCTGCGCCAGTCCGTTCGGCTCAAGGAATTGCATTCGCATCTGATCGGCGAGCTTTCTGATGTGCTCGAGCGGGGAAAGAAGCAAGGCGTCTTCGTCGAGACCGCCGATCCGCTGCACGTCTATCTGACGATCGCCTCGCTCGGCTATTTCTATCTGTCCAACCAGTACACGCTTTCGACGATCTTCGGCCGAGACCTGATCGAGCCGAACCATCTCAATGCCTGGGAAAGACATATCGTCCATGTGACGCTCGCCTCGATCAAACACTGAATTCCGAAATCAGGATTTGACTATTGACAGCCTCGCCGCTCTTCTGCCATCAAGTAACTGTTTAGTTACCGGCTTGGGAGGGCCGGGCCGAATGCCCGCTCCCGCCGTAAAAGATTCCAGGGAGGAAAAAATGGCACGCTTGGGGATCATCTTGCACGGCGTTACCGGCCGCATGGGCTATAATCAGCACCTGGTGCGGTCGATCCTCGCCTTCCGCGACCAGGGTGGCATCACGCTGAAATCGGGCGAGAAACTGGAGATCGACCCGATCATCGTCGGCCGCAACGGCGCCAAGATGGAAGAGCTGGCGAAGAAGCATAACATCCAGCGCTGGTCGACCGATCTCGATGCCGCTCTCGCCAATCCCGACGACACGATTTTCTTCGACGCCGGCACGACGCTGATGCGCGCCGAGCTGCTGTCGAAAGCGCTCGACGCCGGCAAGCACGTCTATTGCGAAAAGCCGATTTCCGACGATCTGCAGGTGGCGATCGACCTTGCCCGCAAGGCGCGCCGCTCCGGCCTCAAGCACGGCGTCGTGCAGGACAAGCTCTTCCTGCCCGGCCTGCGCAAGCTGGCGCTGCTCAAGGATTCCGGCTTCTTCGGCAAGATCCTCTCGGTGCGCGGTGAATTCGGCTACTGGGTGTTCGAAGGCGACTGGGGCGTGCCGGCCCAGCGCCCCTCCTGGAACTACCGCAAGGGCGACGGCGGCGGCATTATCCTCGATATGCTCTGCCACTGGCGCTATGTGCTCGACAATCTGTTCGGCGAGGTCAAGGCGGTTTCCTGCCTCGGCACCACGCATATTCCGCAGCGCATCGACGAGCAGGGCAAGCCCTATGACTGCGATACCGACGATGCGGCCTACGCGACCTTCGAACTCGAAGGCGGCGTGATCGCGCAGGTCAATTCCTCCTGGGCGGTGCGTGTGCGCCGCGACGATCTTGTCACCTTCCAGGTCGACGGCACCCATGGTTCGGCCGTCGCCGGCCTGACGAAATGCTGGAGCCAGCACCGCGTCAACACGCCGAAGCCGGTCTGGAACCCCGACCAGCCGCAGACGATCGACTTCTACAAGACCTGGGACGAGGTTCCGGATACGCAGGCCTTCGACAACGGCTTCAAGGCCCAGTGGGAAATGTTCATCCGCCATGTCGTCGAAGATGCGCCTTGGCCCTATGGGTTGGAAGCCGGCGCCAAGGGCGTGCAACTGGCCGAGCTCGGCCTGAAATCCTGGGCCGAGCGCCGCTGGCTCGACGTTCCCGCACTGGAGTTCTGAGCCGTGACGACGATCAATCTCCCCCTCGACGGCAAGATCGTTCCCTATACGCTGACCGGCACGCCGATCGAACTGAAGAAGCGTGAGGCCAAGGACTTCCCGCGCATCGCCTTTGCCGCCGCCCATGTCGTCGCCGATCCGCTTGCCGACAACGACCCCTGGCTGACGCCGGCGATCGACTGGGACCGGACGCTCGCCTTCCGCCACCGGCTTTGGGATCTCGGCCTCGGTGTCGCCGAAGCGATGGACACGGCGCAGCGCGGCATGGGCCTCGGCTGGCCGGAGGCGCGCGACCTCATTCGCCGGGCGCTCGGCGAGGCGGCCGGGCGCAAGGATGCGCTGATCGCCTGCGGCGCCGGCACCGACCATCTGGTGCCTGGACCCGACGTGACCATCGACACCATCCTCAAGGCCTATGAGGAGCAGATCGAAACGGTGGAGGCGGCCGGCGGCCGCATCATCCTGATGGCGAGCCGGGCGCTTGCCGTCACTGCCAAGGGACCGGACGATTATATAAGGGTCTACGACCGCATCCTTCGCCAGGTCAAGGAACCCGTCATCATCCACTGGCTGGGCGAAATGTTCGACCCGGCGCTGGAAGGTTATTGGGGCAATGGCGACCACCTGAAGGCGATGGAGACCTGCCTTGAAGTGATCGAAGCCAATTCCGCCAAGGTTGACGGTATCAAGATCTCGCTGCTTTCCAAGGAGAAGGAAGTGACCATGCGCCGGCAGCTGCCGAAGGCCGTGCGCATGTATACCGGCGACGATTTCAACTATGCCGAGCTGATCGCCGGCGACGAAGAAGGCCATTCCGACGCATTGCTCGGCATTTTCGATGCGATCGCGCCGGCAGCGTCGGCTGCGCTCGACGCGCTCGGCCGCAAGAGCAACCATGAATTCTTCGATCTGCTCGAGCCGACCGTGCCGCTGTCGCGTCACATCTTCAAGGCGCCGACCCGCTTCTACAAGACCGGCGTTGTCTTCCTCGCCTATCTCAACGGCCTGCAGGACCATTTCACCATGGTCGGCGGCCAGCAGAGCACGCGCTCGCTCACGCATCTGGCTGAACTCTTCCGCCTGGCCGACAAGGCGCGGGTGCTCGCCGATCCGGAACTCGCAACGGCGCGCATGAAACAGGTGCTGGCCGTCCACGGCGTTCACTGATCTCAGGCATGGCGATGGGAGGAGAATGACATGCAGGTCGAAGGTCTTTCGATCAATCTGGCGACGATCCGCGAGCAATGCGGCTTTGCCGAAGCCGTCGATATCTGCCTGAAACACGGCATCACCTCGATCGCGCCCTGGCGCGACCAGGTCGCCAAGGCCGGCCTCGACGAGGCAGTGCGCATCGTCAAATCGAACGGCATTAAGCTGACCGGCCTTTGCCGCGGCGGCTTCTTTCCGGCCGCAAACGATGCCGACTGGCAGAAGAACCTCGACGACAACAGGCGGGCGATCGACGAGGCGGCAGCATTCTCAGCCGATTGCCTGGTGCTCGTCGTCGGCGGCTTGCCGGGCGCCTCCAGGGATATCGTCGCGGCCCGCCAGATGGTGTTCGACGGCATTGCCGCCGTGCTGCCGCATGCGCAGGCATCAGGCGTCAAGCTCGCGATCGAGCCGCTGCATCCGATGTATGCCGCCGACCGGTCCTGCGTGAACACGCTCGGCCAGGCGCTCGACATGTGCGAACCGCTCGGCGAGGATGTCGGCATTGCGATCGACGTTTACCATGTTTGGTGGGATCCCGATCTTGCCAACCAGATCGCCCGCGCCGGACGGATGAAACGTATCTTTGCCCATCACATCTGCGACTGGCTGGTGCCGACCAAAGACATGCTGCTCGACCGCGGCATGATGGGCGATGGCGTCATCGATCTCAAGGGCATAAGACGGATGATCGAGGCGGCCGGCTTCTTCGGCGCGCAGGAGGTGGAGATCTTTTCGGCCGAGACCTGGTGGAAACGCCCGGCCGACCAGGTGATCGCCACTTGCGTCGAGCGCTTCCGGAGCTGCTGCCAGATCTAAGTTTCAATATTCGTTTCATCACGCATGCAGGAGGATCATCGATGGAGAAACGCCGTTTTGCCCTGATCGGCACCGGGAACCGCGGCACCACCATGTGGGGCAAGGACTTGCTGGCCGGCTGGCGCGAACATGTCGACCTCACAGCCATCGTCGAGAAGAATTCGCTGCGCGGCGAGCGCGCCCGCAACATGATCGGCAGCAACGCGCCGCTCTATGAAAACATCGATTCCATGCTGGCCGAACAGAAACCGGATCTGGTCATCGTCTGCACGCCCGACCAGACGCATGACGATATCATCGTGCGGGCGCTGGAATCCGGCATCGACGTCATCACCGAAAAGCCGATGACCACGTCGGTCGAGAAAATTCGCCGGATTCTCGACGCCGAAAAGCGCACCGGCCGCCGGGTCGACGTCTCCTTCAACTATCGCTATGCGCCAACGGCCGCCAAGATCAAGGAACTGCTCAATGCCGGCGAGATCGGCCGGGTGACCTCCGTCGACTTCCACTGGTATTTGAACACCAAGCATGGCGCCGACTACTTCCGCCGCTGGCATGCCTATACGGAAAATTCCGGCAGCCTGTTCGTTCACAAGGCCACCCACCATTTCGATCTTCTGAACTGGTATCTCGACAGCGATCCCGACGCCGTCGCCTCGTTTGCCGATCTGCAGAACTACGGCCGCAAGGGCCCGTTCCGCGGACCGCGCTGCAAGCTCTGTCCGCACGCACATGAATGCGATTATTATCTCGATCTCGAAAAGGATCCCTTCCTCGATCAGCTCTACGAGGATCCTTCGAAGATCGACGGCTATTTCCGCGACGGCTGCGTTTTCCGCGAGGACATCGATATTCCTGATACGATGGTGGTCAGCCTGCGCTACCGCAACAATGTCCATGTGTCCTATTCATTGAACACCTTCCAGCCGATCGAAGGCCATCACCTCGCCTTCAACGGCACCAAGGGACGCATCGAAATTCGCCAGTATGAGACCCAGCCCTGGGAAGAGCCGAAGCAGGACACGATCCTGCTCATCCGCAATTTCCCGAATGGTAAGGAAGCCGTCGAGCGGATCGTCGTTCCGCATTTCACCGGCGGCCATTACGGCGGCGATGACCGGATGCGCAACATGATCTTCAAGCCCGACATGGAAGACCGGCTCGGCCAGCGCGCAGGCACGCGGGCGGGCGCCATGTCCGTGCTCTGCGGCATCGCCGCGCTGACGAGTTCGCGCGCCGGCAAGGTGGTCGAAATCGCGGATCTGATGCCCGAGCTCGCCGATGACGGCTCGCCCAATTCGTTGAGGACATCGCGCTGACGCTAAGCGCTGGACGCGTCAGGCGATGTTTTCGAGATCCTGCCGGCGGATCTGGTAGAGTAGCGGCCGGCCGCTCACAAAACGCTCGATCTCATCCGCCGTCATTTCGCCAAGACGCGCCCGTTCCAGGCCGATGGCGCCGGCGATATGCGGTGTCAGAAAGACGTTCGGCAGATCGTAGAAAGCAGAACCCGGCTCCGGGATCTCCGGATCGGTGACGTCGATGACGGCGTCGATGCGGCCGGTCTTCAGCTCCAAAAGCAGTGCCGCCTCATCGATGAGAATGCCGCGCGCGGTGTTGATGAGCGTCGCGCCGTTCTTCAGCAGCGACAGCCTTCGCGCATCGATCATATGCTGGGTCGCCGGCAGCGACGGCGCGTGCAGGGAAACGATATCGGCGCGGCGCATCAATTCGTCGAGATCGACCTTCTCCGCGCCCAACCCGGCGGCCTCGGCAGCATCGAGCATGGGGTCGAACAGCAGCAGCTCGAAGCGGAAGGGTTTCAAAAGCTCGATTACCCGCCGGCCGATGCGCGAGGCGCCGACAATGCCGAGGGTGCGGCCGTAATTTCCGATCGCTTCGCGCTGCATGGGGTAGGTCCGATCGCGATTGCGGTCGGCAATGTAGCGATCGCGGAAGCGGAAGGCACGTTTGCCGGCGAAAATGATTGCCGCCAGCGTGAATTCGGCGACCGGCACGGCATTGGCCTCGGCCGCATGGCTGACTGTTATGCCGGCTTCGAAGATGGCGTCGTCGATGATGCCCTTTATCGTGCCCGCCGCATGGACGATGAGACGAAGCCGCGGCGCGGCAGAGGCGATCTCAGGCCCGACATAGGGTGCGCCCCAGCCGGTAACCAGGATTTCGGCTTCGGAAAGCAGGCGGCTGGCGCGTTCATCCTCGAAATGCTGCAGCGGCTCGGGATCCAGCAGGCGGCCGATCGTATCGAGCCGGCGCAGGATCGCATCGGGCAGGACGTGCTCCGTGCGCGACGGCTCCATGCCAAGGATGATTGCCGGACGGTTCATGGCATCTGACCCGGCGCTTCGATGGCGCTGACCGTCATGCCCTTTTCCCGCACCAGCGCCTCCAGCGCCGCAATATCGGGCGCCTTCGGCGGCTTTGTCCAGGCGGATGCGACGGCGGCGGGATCGCCGAGTGCCAGCACCGCCGTCACCAGGATGGTTTCGCCGGCCGGAATCTGACCGCGCAGTTGCGGCACGATGGTTTTCGCGACAATCACATTGGTGTTGGGCTGCGCCTTCTGGGCGAGCCCGGCGCGTTTGACCGACGAACCGAGATCGACAATGCCGGTGAAATCGGCTTCGCCGATCGCATAGGCAGCGCCATCCGACGCCGACAGCGTGTCCAGTTCGAAATCCCGGCGGGCGATGGCAAAGCCGCCTTCGGCGACCCTCAGCGGCCGGGCCGCCCTGATCCGGTGGAGACGGATATGCCAGGGGGCCGCGGGCGCCAGCCAGCTTTCGACGCTGGCATCGGGGAAAGGTGACCATTTCGCATAAAGCACATCACCGGCGAGCTTCGCTTCCTCATTCGTTTCGCGCACGCGGTAGTGCAAACCGTCATCGCTGAAGGCCAGCATCGAATCGAAAGCGGCAAGCGCAAAGCCGCGTTCATCGGATTCGACGCTGAAGCCGTAGCGAGAGGAATAGGCGAATTTCGCGTATTTTTCCGTGCCGAAGCGCATCTGCAGATTTTCCTGGCCGGAGGACAGGGCCACGACGTCGCTGCCCGCCCGCATCATCACCATGCCGGGATGGCGCTGGGGAACGACCGCGGGCGCCGGCTCCGGCGCCTTCTCCTCGGCCGTCCAGAACGGATGATCCTCGGCGATCGCAAGGGGCAGAAAGGCCTTCAACGCCCAGTAGGGCGAGCCGGCGGAATTGTAGCTCTCCGACATCAGCAGGTTCGGATAGCCGAAACCGATCGACAGCACGCCGTCGCGATCGGCAATCGGCTTATCCCGCCACCAGCGCAGATGCTGCAGGCAGAGATGCTTTACCTCGCCCCAGGGCAGCGCCTCGACATCGGCAAAAGCGAGCGCCGACCAGAAGCCGGCGCAGGCGAAACGATAGGTCAGGCTGCGTCCGAAGGGGATCGTGGCGCCGTCGGCGGCAAACCAGTGGCGGAAATCGCGGGCAAAAAGGACCGCCCGTTCGCGGTAGCGTTTGGCATAATCGTCGTCGACGAGCTTCGCATAGATCAGCCCATAAAAATGCATGGCGAAGGGAATGTAGTGATCGACGCGGCGCACGTTTCCGTCGCGATACCAGCCGTCGCCGATATAGAAGCCTTCGAGTTCCTCCAGATATTGCCGCGTCAGGCTGCGATCGAAATCGGCGCCGAGACGATCGAGGGCGATATCGACGAAGATGCGGAAGAATTTCCAGTTGTTGTCGGCATAGTCGAACTGTCTGGCGTGCTTGAGATAGGCGATGACATTGTCGCGGGCGCGCGCATCGAGCGGCTCCCAGATCTTTTCCGGGACCAGCGCCAGGGCAAAGCCGACAGCAGCAAGCTCGACCATCCGCTGATCGCGGCCATTGACCGTTCCCCAATATTCCGGATGGGCGGGATCGGTGCCGTTTGCGAGGCCTTCGGCAAAACGGTGCCAATGGGCGAAATCACCGTTGCCGGCGCCGAGCGGCCCCAATCCCCAGAGCGGGCGGGCGAAACCTTCGAGATCGCCCGCCGCCCGGTCGAAATGGGCGGCGGCACCGCTCAGCCTGACGCGGGCATTGCCTTTCGAAAAACAGGCAAGCAGCGGATCGAAGCAATCAAGCAGAGCCCGGCTCAAATCGGCTCGGGTTTCGATCGGATTGCCGGCGAGCGGGTTGGCGCTGGCGGGATCATAGGTCATCGGCATCACCCACGGGTTTCAGCACTCGCAACCGTCCCTCCCGGAACGGGAACGACTGCCTGACAGATGTGGCGCGCCGGCGCCGTCCTGTTGCGGAAACGAGACAGCATCAGTGAGATGGCCTCGCGCCCGAGGGCGGCGCGGTCGACGCGCATGGTGGAAAGCGGCGGATTGGTCATCAGCGCGCAGGGCAGATCATCGAAGCCGACGATGGCGAAATCCTGCGGCACCCGCAGCCCGGCCTCGGTGACGGCCTCCAGCACGCCGACGGCGATGAAATCATTCATGCAGAAGGCGGCGGTGAAACCACCATTTTCAGCAAGGATCGCGGCCGTGCGTTCATGGGCCTCGCCGCTGGCACTGCCCTGCAGCGTCATGGATACGAAACGACCTTCGGCGCCAGGAACAGCGGCAATCGCCGCCTCGAAACCGCGGATACGCTCCCGGATCGTCTGGCGATGCGAGCCGCTCATATGCAGGATGCGGCGATGGCCAGCCTTCATCAATCGGCTGGTCGCCTGATAGGCGCCGAAGAAATTAGCCGGCGAAACGCCGTCGAATTGCATTCCGGGATCGGTGCCGTTGACGAGAACGGCGGGCGTCATGGTGTCCCGCAGCCAGCCGCGCAGGGTCTCGTTCGGATCGATGCCGACGAGAAAGAGCCCTTCGGCGCCTGCTGCCTGCATATAGTCGCGCACGGCGTCCGGCGTCGTGCGATCCTCGCGGACCATCCGGATTTCGAAGGGCATGCCTGCCTCGGCGGCGCCGGCGCGCAGCCCCTCGACGATGGCTTCATAAAAGACGCTGAGGCCGCCGGTGACGCCGTCGCTGGCGATCAGCGCCAGCCCGCCGGCCACGGCTTCAGTCGCAGATTTGACCGGATAACCATGCTCGGCCGCCACCTTCAAGATCTGGCGGCGCACGGTTTCGCTGATGCCGGGTTCATTGGCAAGAACCCGCGACACCGTGGAGACGGAGACGCCGGCCAATGTGGCGATATCGGCCTGACGCGGCCGTCTGATTTTCTCGTCGTTCCCGATTTTTTCGTTCTTCATAGGCAAAGCTTATGCAATTTATGCAAATTTGCAAGATATTCGTTATTTCTTGCAATAATTATTTTTTTGCGTACTCTCAGTGAGGACATGTCTGCAAACGCCGTTGGAGGATGGCAGCGGGCATATTGGGGCAAGGAGGATATCATGCAGGTCAACCGCCGTTCATTTCTGATGGGTTCAGCCGGAGCAGCCGCCGGCCTCGCCTTTGGCGCCGGAAGCGCCGTTCCGGCTTTTGCCGAAGGCGTATCGCTGCGCGCCATGTGGTGGGGCTCGAACGACCGTGCCAAGCGCACGCTCGACGTCGCCAAGCTCTATCAATCAAAGACGCCTGGCGTCACGATCGTCGGTGAATCGCTTTCGGGCGACGGCTACTGGACGAAGCTCGCCACCCAGATGGCCGGCCGCGCCATCGCCGACGTCTTCCAGCTCGAGCCGGGAACGATCTCCGATTATTCCAAGCGCGGCGCCTGCCTGCCGCTCGACGAATTCCTTCCCTCGACGCTGAAGGTCCAGTCCTTCGGCGCCGACATGCTGAAACTGACCACCATCGACGGCAAACTCTATGGTGTCGGCCTCGGCCTCAACTCCTTCTCGATGTTCTTCGACACCGTCGAATTCGAAAAGGCCGGCATTCCGCTGCCGACGCCCGATCTCACCTGGGATGAGTATGCCAAGCTCGCCGTCGAACTCGCCAAATCCTCCGGCAAGAGCGGAGGACCCTATGCAGCCCGCTACGCCTATGTGTTCGACGCCTGGCTGCGCCAGCGCGGCAAAAGCCTCTTCGCCAAGGAGAGCGTCGGGCTCGGCTTCACGGCCGACGATGCCACGGAATGGTTCGACTATTGGGAGAAGCTGCGCAAGGCCGGCGGCACCGTTGCTGCCGACGTCCAGACGCTCGATCAGAACACCATCGACACCAACTGCCTAGGTCTCGGCAAATCGGTGATCGGCATGGCTTATTCCAACCAGATGGTCGGCTATCAGCTGATCATCAAGAACAAGCTCGGCATCACCATGCTGCCGCGGGAAAAGAAGGGCGGACCGTCGGGCCACTATTACCGCCCTGCGCTGATCTGGAGCCTCGGCGCCACGACGAAGAACGGCGAAGCGGCCGCGAAATTCATCGACTTTTTCGTCAACGATATCGAGGCCGGTAAGATCCTCGGCGTTGAGCGCGGCGTGCCGATGTCGCCGGTGCGTGAAGCCATTCTGCCTCAGCTCAACCCGACGGAGCAGGAAACGGTCAAATACGTCAATCTTCTCAAGGATCAGGTCGGCGAATATCCGCCGCCGGTGCCGATGGGTGCAACCCAGTTCGACCAGCGCGTCCTGCGCCCGATCTGCGACGAACTCGCCTTCGAACGGGTTTCGCCGGCCGATGCGGCGACCCGGCTCATCGAAGAGGGTAAGGCGACGCTCAAAGGTTGATCGATCGCCTGACATGAGAGGAGAGGCCCGCAAACCCCGGCGGGCCTCTCTCTTTCCGGGCCGTCAGTTGGCCAGGCTTTCGACGACGCGCCAGTCCGGCCGGCCGAGATCGAACGGCCAGGCATGCACATCCCGATCGTTGAAATAGACGACTTCCCGCAAATTCGGAAAAGCGCTCTGCTTCAGCGTCGCGGTTTCGATCCAGGGCCTGACATAGGCGTCGCCGCCTTCATAACCGAGCTCCGCCACCCAGATCGGCTTGCCGTAGCCGGCGACCAGATCGTAACCCTGCTTCAGCGCTTCGGAGAATGTCCGGTGCTTGTCGTAGGCAAGCTCATCGTAGCGTTCCAGGCCAAAGACCGAGAGACCGACGAGATCAACATAATCGTCGCCGGGATAATAGTCCTGCAAGCCCGGCTCGCCCTTCGGCGACCACATGATTTCAGTGCCCGGCGCCTCCTGGCGGACGATATCCATCATCCGCTTGTAGGCGGTGATATAATCGCGCGGATTCCACCCGGACCATGAGAACCGCCCCGACTTGTCCTCCATCTCCTGGCCCCAGCGGACGATTACCGGGCTTTTCAGCTGGGATATCATTTGCGCGATCGCCCGCATGTTGACATCGTAATCACCGCGCAGGACCTTCCGGCGAAGCTCGGCGGAGGTCAGCCGCCAGTCGACGTCCCAGGACCACGGTTCCACTGTAATCAGCAGATTGCGGCCCCTGGCCTGCGCGTAGGCATCGGCCACGCGCAGCGTCTCCAGATCGACGTCCTCCCAGGGCAGGAACAGGGCTTCGGTTGCCACATTGGCTTGTGCACCGAAATCGCCATGCGGATCGTAGGCGCCGAACTTGATGCCGTCGGCATGAAGGACGGGGCGTTTGTCGATAATCGTCTGGACGCCTGCCGCCGGGTTCGGGGCAATGCCGGCATATTGCATCTCGCTTCGGCCAGGCATATCCGCGACACACAGCAGGAGCAGTGCCATCGCTGCGGTCGAGAGGTTTTTTTTCATCAGCTTCTTCACGGCTCACCCTCCTTTCGGGCTACTTCCTGGCTCAGCAGGACCTGCTTCAGGTCGCGCGCCTTGTCGCTGACCGAATCCATGGAAACGAGCTTGAGAAACTCGTCATCCCCGCGCACCGACGCATGACGGAAAACGTACCAATTGCCGTCCGGCTGGCGCCGCTGATAGATCGTGCTGCCGATCTTGCGGTGGCCGAAACAGGTGCTGGCGCGGGCCGCACCTTCGGCATTCGTCCAGGTGGCGCGCATGCAGAGCTGGCCGAGATCGTCGACCACCCACTTGCCTTCGGCGAAGGACTGCTTGCCCTTGTCGTTCACCCAGGCGACGAACCGCCGGCCGTCATCCGAGAAACGGCCGCCGCCGGTATTCCAGACCCAGGTCTTGTCGCCATAGATGCGGTAGAGCTCATAGGCGCTGAGCGGCGTCGGCGTCGCCGGCTTCTTGCCGGCTGCCTCGGCGCCATGTGCCGCCAACGGCAGGCACAGGCCGAGGGCAAGGGCTGCTCCATAAAGTTTCGATCCGATACGCATTACATCCTCCTGTTCGGCACGTGCCGGTTCCGCCGGCTCAGACACCCTGTTGGTCCCGTCCCATGTTGCCGAACCCATTCCATTTGAGACGGAATTTCGTGATCCTGGTTTTGCCGCCGCCGAGACCGGCACCGGCCACGGCGAATTGCGTTTCGGTGAAGCTGACGAATGGCTGGCCGTGGGAAAGGGCTTCGAGGCTGCGCAGGCCATGGCTGCCCAGCTGCATGCCGCCGGTAAGCCAAATGGCAAGCCCCATGGCGGTCGCGAACCGCAGCCCGTGCGATTGCGGCAGCAGCGGCAGACCGTTCTCGATGGCATGGCGAACGACGATCAGCATCGTCACCGACAGATAGATCGAGAGGTTTATCGCGGCGAAAATATAGAAACCCTGGGCGGCGGCGGCTTCGCTGGCGAGCGCCATGGCGACGGCGCAAAGCCCGGCGAGTACGATATAGGGCGCGACGACGCGCAGCGGCAGGGAATGCTGCTGCTGCTTTCCCTTCGGCGTGATGCGGAAATCGACGAAGGAACCGGAGATATGATCGCGCACGGCCGCCAGGCTGCCGGCAAGCGACCATGGCCAGCGCAGGAAGATGAAGGCCAGCCCCTCCCAGCCGAACAGTTTTGCATCATACGGCCTGAAGGTTCCCGTCGCCCGCCAGAAAACGGAAAACAGCGTCAGCACGACCGAGATCGGCACAAAATGCAGCAGAAAATCCGGATAGGTGACGTTGACGAAGACATGGCCCGTCAGCAGGGCGGCAACCGGCAGCAGGAACATCACTGCCATGAAAGCGGAAAAGAGCGGATACCACAGTTGCGAAAACACGAACTGAAATTTCAGCCGCCACGGCAGATGGGCGATGTAGTGGCTGGAATGTTGCAGCAGAATGGTGACGAGACTGCGCGACCACTGGAATTCCTGGACGACGAGGTCGGCAAAATTCGCCGGGCCGTCGCCGTGAGCGATCGCATCGACGGCATGCACGCCACGCCAGCCGCCGGCATTCATCATCAGCGTCGTCGAATGGTCTTCGGCAAGCTCGGGGCCGAGTCCGCCGATCTCACGCAGCGCCGAAGTGCGAACCGCATAATGCGAGCCGATGCAGAGCGGCGCCCAGCCATTGTTGTAACCCGTCTGCAGCGAACCGTGCAGGCTGGCCTCGGCATAGAGCCGGCCGCGCGCGGCCCAGCTCGCAGCCGCATTAGCATCGCAGATGCTAGGCGCCGAGACATAGCCGATGCCGGGGTCGGCGAAGGGGCGCAGGACCTCGCGGAGATAGGTCGGCGTCGGCACATGATCGGCATCGAACTGGGCGACGAAATCGTAACGCGCATAGCCGAAATGGTCGTAGAAATAGGCGAGGTTGCCTTCCTTGCAGCGCGTCCGGCGTGGCCAGGTCGCGCGATGATAATCCGCCACCCCCTTGCGGGTGGAGACCAGCACGCCGCGCTCGGCGCACCAGCGCCTGGTCTCCTCCGACGGATCCTCGTCGGCCAGCCAGACATCGAAATCGACGCCGACCTGGTCGAGCATCGCCTGCAGCGTGGCGCGGACGACGGCAAAGGGCTCGGACGGCGCTTTGGTGACCACCATCGCCACCCGCCCCTCCGGCAGCCGCGCGCGCGGGCTGACCGTCCGCGCGTCGAGGAAGATCAGGATGAAATAGGCCGGGACGAGGGTGATCCAGCCCAGCACGAGGGTGATGAGCACGAAGGCGGTCCAGGAAATGATGTGGGCCGACTGGCACCACCAGATCCAGAAATAGCCGAGTGCGGTCAGCCAGCAGAGAATGCCGAGGCTGTAGGCGGCGCGCTTCCAACCGGTAAAAACTGGATCGAATGTATCTGCGGCGGCGGCTTTCGCCGTCCTGGCACGGTGGTCGATTGCCGAACCAATGCTCATGCGCTCACCTTCAACCCGAAAGTGGGACCTGCGGTGCGGATGATCGTATCGATATCCGAAAGCGCCGGCGTGAAGCCGAGTTCGGCCTCCGCTCTTGCCGTGTCGGCAAAGAGGATCGGCGGATCGCCGGCCCGACGGGGGCGATACCGGACGGGAACTTCAAGGCCGGTCACCCGATGGATGGCTTCGAGGATCTCGCGCACCGAGGTGCCCCGGCCGGAACCGAGATTGACGCTGAGCGAGCCGCCATCGGCCATCAGATGATTGACGGCGGCAAGATGGGCCTGTGCGAGATCGCTGACATGAATATAGTCGCGCACACAGGTTCCATCTTCGGTGGGATAATCGGTGCCGAAGATATCGAGCCGCTCCAGCCTGCCGGCGGCAGCGAGAAGGGCGCGAGGGATGAGATGGGTCTCGGGCTGGTGGCGCTCGGCAAGCTCCCCCTCCGGATCGGCGCCGGCCGCATTGAAATAACGCAGCGCGGCAAAGCGGATCCCGTAGGCAGCGGCAAAATCTTCGAGCGCCATCTCGAAGATCAGTTTGGTGCGGCCGTAGGGATTGACCGGTTGCTGTGGCGTTTCCTCCAGTATCGGCAGGGAGGCGGGGACGCCATAGGTGGCGCAGCTGCTCGAGAAGACGATCCGTTCGATATCCTGGTCGAGGCAGGCCTCCAGCAGCGTCAGGCTGCCGACGACGTTGTTGCGGTAATATTTCCTGGGCATCTCGACGGATTCGCCGACATAGGCATTGGCGCCGCAATGGATGACGCAATCGGGCGAAAACTCCGCGAGCGTCCGGCGCAGCGTCGCCGCATCGGCGAGGTCGGCCCGGATGAGCGGCCCCCAGCGGACACTGTCGGCATGCCCTGTCGACAGATTGTCATAGGTGACCGGGACCATGCCGGCACGCGCCAGCGTTTTGCAGATATGACTGCCTATGAAACCGGCGCCGCCGGTAACCAGAATGTAGCGGGGCATCTCATACGACCTCCGCCTTCTCGGCGCCGGCCTTCTTTGCGCCAGTAAGCAAGCCGTCGAAATAATCAACGGTGCGCGCCAGGCCGGTTTCGAGGCCGATGCAGGGCTGCCAGCCCAGCTCGGCCATGGCCCGGGAAATATCCGGCCGCCGCTGGCGGGGGTCGTCGGTCACCGCCGGCAGATGCACGATGCGGGAGCGCGAATTGGTCCGGTCGCGGATGATTTCCGCCAGGCGGCGAACCGTGATTTCGGTCGGGTTGCCGAGGTTGATCGGACCGTGGCAGGCGCTGCCGGCGGCCGAGAACCGCAGGAAGCCTTCCACGAGATCGTCGACATAGCAGAAAGAGCGGGTCTGCTCACCGTCGCCATAGATCGTCAGGTCTGCATTGCGCAGCGCCTGCACGATGAAATTGGAGACCACCCGGCCATCGTCCAGACGCATGCGCGGCCCATAGGTGTTGAAGATACGGCCGACTTTGATGTCGACGCCGTAGGTCCTGTGATAATCGAAGAACAGCGTCTCGGCGCTGCGTTTGCCTTCGTCGTAACAGGCCCGCGGTCCGATCGGGTTGACATTGCCGCAATAGGATTCGTGCTGCGGGCTCTGGTTCGGGTCGCCATAGACCTCCGAGGTCGACGACTGAACGACGGTCGCACCGGTCTTGCGGGCGCAATCCAAGGTGTTGACGGCGCCGAGCACATTGGTGAGCAATGTACCCACCGGATCCCGCTGATAGTCAGGCGGAGAGGCGGGCGAGGCGAAGTTGAAGATGAGCGACGCGTCAATATCGAAGGGCTGGCGAACATCATGCTCGACGATGTGAAAACGGGCGTTCGAGGCGAGGTGATCGACATTCACGCGGCGGCCGGTCGAAAAATTATCGAGACAGACAACTCGGTGGCCGCGCTGCAGAAGCCTTTCGCAGAGATGCGACCCGAGGAAACCGGCCCCGCCATTCACCAGAGCGGTGCCCGGTTCTTTGCCCGTCACTGCGGAATAACCTTCGTTGGGAACGAAACTACGCATTACAAACTCCTTCCCAGGTATTTAGTCTTTTGTTTTAGTTATGCACTGCACGCCTTCTTTACCTGACTGGGTATTCTTGGTGCTGACCACACAGTCATGAATAACTTTTGAGTTATTCTTCAGATAACCGAATTACTATTAAAATGATAAGACGATTGCAATTAAGGTCAACTTCAAAAAACTCTGAGTATCCAAAATAATTACGCATCTATTCTTCGTTTTAACGAATGATTAATCATTTTCTTTCATTTTTCCCTCAGAACGCGTGTCCTGATATTGCTCAAGCTTCGCTCAATGAATCTGATCTACAAGTAATGGGGAAGGTTGGCCGCGTTGAACTGCACGACCGGTCTTGCATCCGGAAGCGCCATATGCGAGGGGTTTTTGCCATGTCGAAAAAACAAGCTGCAGCGGCGCCGAAAGGCTGGCGTTTATTTCATTTTGCGATGCTTGCCGGGGGAGCGACGCTTCTTGCGATCGGAACGACGGCCTGTACGGTCGTCAACGACGACATCGCCGTCGTCGCGAAAAAGAACGTCGTCGTGGTCGAGGCGCCGCGCGTGTCCAAAGCCTATGCCTATCCGGCACATCGGCCTGAACGCCCGGCTGCGTCAACGGTTCGCGTCGCCTATCACGGCTCAGCGCCTTATATCTGCTCTCCCAGCGGCTTCGGACAGAAGTCGCGCTGCTTCGCACGTCCGTCGATCTGAGGCAGCAATTCGACGCGCGACGCGCGTCTTGTGCGCATCACAATAGACGCGTGGCGGGGTAAATCAGTTGCGCCACCGGCCGGACATGTCGTCCTCGCTTGCAGGATGCTCGTTGAAGAAACGGGATGCGGCTTCCGTGCGGTTTCGGACGTTCATCTTCTTATAGATGTTGCGGACGTGAACCTTCACGGTGTTTTCGGAAAGATGCAGCTTGTCGGCGATGATCTTGTTTTGCGTTCCCTTGCATATGAGATCCAGGATCTGAACCTCGCGGGTGGTCAAAGAAGAGATACTGTCGCGTCTGAGCTTCAGCGCATTGGTGCGCGCCGCATCGACCGATTTTGTCTGGTAGAGCGACGGCTCGAGCTGGGTATTCTTGTTGGTGAGACGATTGAGCAGGGCTGACGGAAAATGTTCGCCGCCCTTCATCAGCAGATCCACCGCAGCCATGAAGACATCGAGCCGCAGGTTGAGCGGCAGGACGCCGTCGATGATCCTTGCCTCCACCAGGCGGCTGACATAGGGTTCGAGCATGTCGATCGCTTCGACGACAAGTCCGACAGAGGTTTCCGGGTGGTTTTCGCGGGCAGCCTGCAGCGCTTCATGCAGCTCCGGCGCAGGTATATGATAGAATAAAACGAGTTTCAGATCGCCGGTATCTTTTTCCAGCATCGGCTTCGTGCTCATTATGCTTGCGACATCGCAGTTCGGAAATTTCTTGGCCAGCGCCTCTACCATGCACTCCGAAAACAGATCCGCATTGGCGACCACTAATATAGTATTTCCCGATGAACCTAACTTCCTGCTCTGGTCTGTATTCTCCATTCCTGAGCTTGTCATGAACATATACGCCTCCCCTAGCGTTACACTTTACTCAAACGTGGAGCGATGGCGGGTATTCGATAGTAAGAAATGCCGACCCCTGATGTCACCGCTTTATTTTTTAGACATTTCTTAATTATGTTAATACGGATTGAGAAGGAAGGAAATGGCCCAAAGTGATTAGTTTTAGCGGGCAAAAAGCCATAAGATACTAAGCCTTGGTTGCATTTTTACTGTCATGGATACTTCGAGGTTATATTTGCTCTCACTATAGATCAGAGCTTGACGTAATATTTCAGTACAGATTGTTATATTTGCTGCCTCCATGAAGTGTTCGATCTGAGACAGGCGATCGTCGAAAGCCCTGCCCTCAACCCCACCGTGAATGCGCCGTAATCCCGGATACCCGCGACCCGGCGCCTCCCCAAGCAAGACGTCGCGACGTTTCACCGACAGAGGCTAGCCGGACGGCAAATCTGTCTTAGCCCGAATTGATATCTATCGGCTCCGTATTTTTTCCAGCAATCTGTGCTCGCTGTCCAAGTGGCGGCATGGACGATCCATGTATCGGCGTGTGTATTTGATACATAGCATCCATTTGTGGCAACTCAATAACAGTAACGCCTGGATACTCCTTATCCTCGTCAGGATGCGGATCCGGATATGTGCGGCCGAGTACTGAGTGCGTACATTCCCAATACCAACGGTTTGATCAACAAATCGCGAAAAGCTGCAGATGACTGGTACCGAATACATCTGCCGATGTTAACCGCATCGGAGCGAGCGCGAGCAAGATCCCATTTGAGATGAGAGGGATTTCGAAAAGCTGCTCCGGTTTTTTTCTGGAGAAAGTTTGATGTCCGACGCCTATAAACACGACCCGAAATCATCGGGCGACGAAACCGAGATTACGAAGGTCGGTGCGCTTGCCGACGGTTTTGCCAACAGCGCTATCAATTCCACTGAAGTCGACGACGGCTCGACCGGTTATGTCGGCGTCGCCAATGGCGACAATCGCGACAATACCGACAACAGCGTCGACGTCGACGTAAAGGCCGACATCGATGTCTCTGCCAATAACGGCAACAACCGCGACAACGAATACGACTGGAGCTACAAGTCCGACGACGACACCAGCACCAAGACCACGACGATCACCGACACCAAAACCGATTACGACTGGAGCTATGACAGCAAGTCGTACAGCGACAACGACACCAAGACGATCACGGACACCGATACGAAGACCGTGACCGACACGGATATCAAGACCATCACGGATACGGACACCAAGACGATCTCCGACAGCAACAATACCGCTGACAGCTTCAACAAGACCGACACCGATTTCGCCGTCATTGATGACGTCAAGGACTTCGACAACCTCGGTGTTGCCGGCCACGACCTCACCTTCAATCTCGGCGACGACTTCTCCTTCACGCTCGACGTCGACAGCATCCTCAACAATTCGCTGAGCGGTGCGGGCAACGACAGCGGCTTCAGCGCCGTCCAGGCCAACCATCTGGCCGACCAGGACAGCGCCTGGAACATCAAGATGGAGAACGAAGGCGCCCAGAACCATTTGAATGCCAATGCCGGCACCGCCGATAGCGCAGAAGGCATGGATATGGACGGCAGGGGCTGGGACCTCAAGGCCGGCGACGACGCCACCGGCACGAGCACGGCGGATGCTTCGGCAATCCTTGCCAATTCCGGCTTCCACCTCGAACTCGTTCAGGGTGCGAACCTGCTCAGCAACACGGTCGACTCCAGCGTCATCGGCGGCAATTCTCATGCCTCCGATGTCGGCGAGGACACCGGCACCTGACACTGACCTCCAAGGACCAAGAGGAACTGCACCGGCGCCCGCCGGTGCAGTTTGACTGCTTGAAAACGGTTTGACGACCACACCATGGCTCCCGGCGGGGCCGCTTCCAAGGCCGATCGTCATTTCGAATGGGAGGGCCGAACCATGCATATCGAGAAGATTTCGGAAATCATTGCGCACTTCATCGGTCTCTTCGAGATGACCACTGAAGAGATGAGAGCGCGCACCAAATATGCCGAAGGCGCGGGGCCGGGCGAAGATGGACCGGCTCTGCCGGATCAGGATGCTTTTACCGCGGCCTTCTCGTCCAATCTGCAGCTCAAGGACTATGATCCCGGTATCATCTACAACAGCGGCAGTTACGAGATCGAATTCGGTCCGGCGCGCCATTTGGGTCGCGTCTTCGAAGAGAGTATCGAGAAGCTGGCGGCAATTGCCGCACGGGACATACCCTTACCGCATTTCGGCGAACCCACCGATATCGTGCTGTCGGATGAGCCGGAGCTTCATGTCTTTGCCGGGCCTGGTTCGGCGATCAGTCATGTCCTTCAGGTCAACGTGCTTTACGACGACGACTATCTCGACATGACGGACGGCATCCATGCTCCCCGGGACACCAGTTTCGTCATCGAGCGGCTGGCGGAGTTCAGCACCGCAGCCGAAATTTACACGCCTTTTGCAAGCCTCCACCGAACCGATACCTATGATGGCGCATCGAAGATCGCCCAGGATATCGAAAACTACATCCAGAATGCCAAGAACACCGAAGACGGTAAAGATAGCAGCGACAGCGAAGCAACCTCGCCTAGCGCCGACGCCGCGCATGATTTCATCCGCATCGACCCCGAGGTGAACGACGCCGTCTACATCAACGGCAAGGTCGAGGCCGCCATCCCTGTGCTCGACGATTTCCTGCCCGACCGCGGTCTCGCCAAGATCCCGGAGGAGCCCGACGACAGCCATTCATCCGTCGAGCAGACCGACCCGAGCGGCAACAGCCTTGACGTCACCGCCGGTGCGAGCTTCGTCGTCAACGTCGCCTCGGTGATCAATACCGGCGTCATCGCCTCGGTCACCGCTGTCATGGGCAATTACCACCAGATCGACGCGGTTTCCCAATCCTTTGTCTACAGCGATGATGACGAGATCGCTTCGGCGCTGCGCTCATCGGGCTATTCGGCCGAGGAGGCCGGAACCGTCGCCAAGAATATCGCCGTCTTCCAACAAAGCAGCTTCGAAGCGAACCACGCCGAAATCGACGCGACCGATCCGACGTTCCCGACCAGCTGGCGCGTCAGTGTCATCGACGGCGATGTCTCCTTCGTGCAGTGGGTCGAGCAGTATCACTTCGTCAGCGACAATGACACGATGACGGTCACCACCTCGGGCTCCGAAACCACGGTTCTGACGGGCGGCAATACCTCCATCAACCTCTCCTCCTTTTTCGGCATGGGCATGCAGTATGATCTGGTGATCATCGGCGGCAATGTGCTCGACATCAACAGCATCACGCAGATCTCGCTGCTCTATGACAATGACTGGGTGCGGGCGGAAGACGGCATCGATCCCGGCGCCGACATCGAGACCGGCAACAACCTGATCTGGAATTTCGCCTCGATCCACAATGTCGGGACGGGCAGCCCGTTCGAGGCGATGCCGGACTATATGGTCGAAGCCCAGAAAGCGATCGAAGATCGCGATCCCAATATGCCGGAAGGGCTGTCTTTCGATGCGAATTTCCAGGGATATGCCGGCCTCAACGTGCTCTACATCACCGGCAATCTCTACGACATGACGATTATCAAGCAGGTGAGCATCCTCGGCGATTCCGATGACGTGACCCTGGCGGCATCGGCGCTCCGCGAGAACAATCCCGATGCGACGATTACGATCGACACGGGCAGCAATGCGATCATCAACATCGCCGAGATCGTCGATTACGACAGTTTCGGCGACACCACTTATCTGGCAGGCCAGCTCTATTCGGACGCCATCCTCATTCAGGGCGGGCTGGTGGAGCACGATACGACACAACCGCAACCGGCCGGCGACAGGCTTGCCAACGAGGTTATCGCCTTCCTCGATGACGACGATCCCGCGGGCGGCGATTCCACTGATGGCGTCATCAATGCCGGGCATGATCTTTCATGGTCGTCGGGGCATCCCGACGTCATGCAAGCCATGGTCGCGTGACCTTGAGTATCGCGGAGGAATCACGATGAACCAGATTTCCAAACAGATCTTCGCAGCCGGCAGCGTCCTCGATCTCAAGTCCGGCAATATTCCCGCCGCTGCGCCGTCGGAGGCCAAAAGGACCAATCTCTGCCTCTCTGCGATCGATGAGGCGGTCGAGAACCTTCGCCGGCTGAGCGGCAGCGCCGCTTCGTCTCCATCGCCATCTCCCGATCGCAGCAAGGAGACGGCCGGCGTTGCAACGAGCGACGCTATGGCGCGCGCAGCCATCGTGCAGATGCCTCTCCTGCAAAAAGCGGTGACGCCGGAAGCCTCGCCGGTCGCCGTCACCATGGCAGAACCGGCGCCTCCTGCGGCGGTGCTGCAGGGCCCGATGCCGGCACAACCGGTGGCAACAAAACCGGCGGAAGCAAAACCGATCGAAGCGGCCCAGCCAACGGTCGAAGCGCGGGCGGCGCCCGAAAAGCCGGCGGAAACCGAGCTCAAATCGAACCCGGCGGCGCCCTTCGGCAAAACCATCGATGGCGACAGGGGGCCGATCAGCGAGAACGACAGGCGGCTACGCAGCGGCGACGGTGGCAATGGCAAGAATTCCGATCCCGGGGGCGGCGGGGGCGGGGGCGGGGGAAGCGGCGGCGGATTTCACAAGCGCAGCGAGCCTGTGAATTTCGCCGCCAGCCTCGCGCGCGGCATGGCCGCGGTCCGCCGCAATATGGCGGTCGTCATGATGTTCACGATCGCCATCAACGTGCTTCTGCTGGCGATCCCGCTCTATCTCTTCCAGATATCCGATCGGGTACTGACCAGCCGCTCGATCGACACGCTCGTCATGCTCTCGATCGCCGTGCTCGGCGCCGTGCTGCTGCAGGCCTTCATGGACTCGGTGCGGCGCTTCATCCTGATGCGCACCGCAGTGGAACTCGAAGTGCAGCTCGGCGCGCCGATCCTCAGCGCTGCGGCGCGGGCATCGCTGCATGGCAGCGGCAAGGACTATCAGACGCTGCAGGACCTGCAGCTGCTGCGCGGCTTCCTGACGTCAGGCACGCTGATCGCATTTCTCGACGCACCGCTGATGCCGTTCTTCGTCGTCGTCGTCTATTTCGTGCATCCGCATCTCGGCATCATCATCCTGACCTGCTGCGCGGTGCTTTTCCTGATCGCCTATCTGAACCAGAAATTCACCGCCCGCCAATTTGCCGAATCCAGCGGCTATCTCAGCCGGGCGAATTTCCACCTCGATTCCATGTCGCGCAATTCGCAGATCATCAACGCGATGGCGATGATCCCCGAGGCCGTGAAGATGTGGGGCCGCGAGACGGCGGGCTCGCTGAAATCGCAGGTCGAGGCACAGGACCGCAATATCATCTTCTCCGGCATATCGAAGGCCTGCCGCATGATCACCCAGGTCACCCTGCTCGGCTGGGGCGCGCATCTGTCGCTCTCCGGCGAGCTGACCGGCGGCATGGTGATCGCGTCGTCAATCATCTCGGGACGGGCGCTGGCACCGATCGAAGGCGCCATCGAAGGCTGGCACCAGTTCAACCGGTCGGCCGCCGCCTATTCCAGGATCAAGAGCCTGCTCTTGAATTCGCCGTTGAACTTCCCGCGTCTGCGGCTTCCCAACCCCGAAGGCCGGCTCGATGTCGAACGCATTCTCTTCGTGCCGCCGCCGCAGAAGAAGGTCATTCTCAACGGCATCTCCTTCTCGCTCAGGAAGGGGGAGTCGCTGGCGATCATCGGCAATTCAGGGTCCGGCAAGACGACGCTTGGCAAAATGCTTGTCGGCTCGATCGTGCCCACATCGGGCAATGTGCGCCTCGACCTGATGGATCTGCGCAATTGGGACCAGCGCCAGTTCGGCGAGAGCATCGGCTATCTGCCTCAGGACGTGCAGCTCTTTCCCGGCACGATCAAGGCCAATATCTGCCGCATGCGCGACGATGTCGAGGATCGCCAGATCTACGAGGCCGCGGTGCTGGCCGACGTGCATGAACTCATCGCCGGCTTTCCACAGGGCTACGAAACCATCGTGGCGGCCGACGGCGCTCCGCTGTCGGGCGGCCAGAAGCAGCGTATCGCGTTGGCCCGCGCCTTCTTCGGCAATCCCAAATTCGTGGTCCTCGACGAGCCGAATTCGAACCTCGATACCCAGGGTGAGGCTGCCCTTGCCAAGGCACTGATCCACGCCAAGAAGCAGGGCATCACCACGGTGACCATCACCCAGCGCCCGGCTCTGCTCCAATGCGTCGACAAGATCCTCGTGCTCAAGGAGGGCACTGTCGCCATGTTCGGGGAAAGGATCGAGGTGCTGCAGGCGCTGTCCAAGAACAACGGCAATAGTAGTCAACAAACACCGCGCATCGAAGGGTGAACGACATGGGACGGAAAAATCAGGAGACGGCCGGTCCAGCCCAGCTCGAATGGTATAGTGACGTGCCGCGCTCGATCCGGATGCACAGCATCGTCGGCCTGACGGTTCTTTTCACCTCGTTCGGAGGCTTCGGCTACTGGGCTGCGACCGCCCCGCTCGCCTCCGCCGTCATCGCGCAGGGGAGCTTCGTTGCAACCGGTAAGAACAAGATCATCCAACATCTGGAAGGCGGCATCATCAGGGAAATGCGCGTCAGCGAAGGCGACACGGTGAAGGAAGGCGATGTCCTGCTGACCCTCGACACCACCGCATCCCGCTCGAACGAACGGATGCTGCAGCTTCGCCGCCTGCGCCTGGAAGCCGTCGTCGCAAGGCTGCGCGCCGAAGCACAGGGCCTGCGCGAATTCCAGTTTCCCGATATCGTGACGAAGGAGGCGGGCGACCCCGACATCAACGCGATCATCCAGAGCCAGAACGTCGTCTTCCACAGCAAGCAGATCAAACTCGAAGAGCAGCTCAACCTGATCGAGAAGAACATCAAGTCGCTGGAATACCGTTTCGCCGGCTATAAGGGCCAACGAGAATCCTTTGAAAGGCAAATGGCGCTGCTGACCGAGGAACGCGATTCCAAGGCCCGGCTAGTCAAGGTCGGCTATATGCGCAAGACCGATCTGCTGGCGATCGAGCGGGCGATCGCCGATGCGATGGGCGACATTTCTCGGCTGAACGGCGAACTCAACGAGAGCGAGGCGGAGGTTGCCAAATTCCGCCAGGAAGCCATCATCGCCGTCAATTCCAACAAGCAGGCGGCGCTCGATGCGCTCGAAACCGCCGAATCCGATCTGGACAGCGTGCGCCAGCAGATGCGTGAGGCTGCCGGCGTGCTGGAGCGCACTACCATTCGCTCACCGGTGACGGGCACGGTGGTGCGCTCTTATTTCCACACCGCCGGCGGTGTCATCACCACGGGCAAGCCGATCATGGAGATCCTGCCGGCACATGTGCCGCTGATCCTGGAAGCGCAGGTGCTGCGCACCTCCATCGACCAGCTGCGGGAGGGAGAAACGGCCTCGATCCGCCTGACGGCGCTCAATCGGCGGACGACGCCGGTCCTGGAGGGTAAGGTCTTCTACGTCTCGGCCGACTCGATCGAGGAAAATTCGGGGGTTTCGGTCAAGGACGTCTATATCGTGCGTGTTCAAATACCGGACTCCGAGATTGCGCGGGTGCATAATTTCCATCCCGTTCCCGGCATGCCGGCCGAAGTGCTGATCCAGACGTCGGAACGGACCTTCTTCGAATATATCAGCAAACCGATCACCGACAGCATGTCCCGGGCTTTCAAGGAACGCTGATCGCGGAGATCGCAAACGACGGCGGTCCGTTAAATACAGGGGATTTGTCCGTTGTTCTGATATGGCATCGGCATGTATCATCCCTTCGGGATGGATCATCCCCTTTGGGGAAGAAAGGGCGAGCATGGCGGCGATGTCCGATGTCCTGCTGCGGGTCGGGCGCCTGAACTATGTCTGGACGAATACCGAAAGTCTGCTGATCTACATCATCGCCCATCTGTTGCGGGTCGAAAAGGATGCGGCCATCGTCGTGTTCCTGACCCTCAATACGACACGGGCACGGATCGATCTCGTCGAACGGCTTGCCAAACTCGCCTCGACCTCGCCTTCCGACCGCAAGGCAATTCTTTCAGCCATGTCGCGGCTGAAGAAGGAATCCAAGACCCGCAACAAGTACAACCACTGCATCTATTCCTTCGACGAGAAGGGGGAGATTTCGAGCACGCAGCTGATGCGGCTGGTCGAGGACGACAAGGAGATCCGCTACGGCAAGGTCGAGCAGATGGATGCACGCGAGATCGACCTTCTGGAGAAGTCGATCGCCGAAATCGTCGCCATCAGCCGGGCGCTCTGGGCCTTCATTCATGCGAGCCCGCAGATCTCCGGCGAGCTCTAATCTAATCCTTCTGTATGAGTCATTCCAGACCGTCGCACACTTTCGGGCGATGGGACTCGAGGCCCGGCATCGCGTACAGCGCGCCTAGCCCTATGTCTTTGAATTATTACCAGAAACAGATTGCGATTTGAGGTTATTTGCCGGCTCAAAACTAATCACATTTAAGCGCTTCAAATCATCCTGACGGTTTATTTGAAGATCGGTGTTTCCCATTAGAATGAAAGCTCCCGAGTGACGTATGGGGTATTGGGGGGCGGACATGCGCATAGATATCATCGACACCATTGCCGGGTTCGAGGCGCTACGCGACAATTGGGA
The DNA here is from genome assembly GCF_002211295.1 of Rhizobium sp. N122. Classification (NCBI taxonomy): domain Bacteria; kingdom Pseudomonadati; phylum Pseudomonadota; class Alphaproteobacteria; order Hyphomicrobiales; family Rhizobiaceae; genus Rhizobium; species Rhizobium sp. N122. Next base: position 214,059 of record NZ_LOKU01000002.1, read on the forward strand.
TCAGGTCTTTATGGACGATCCCGATGCGCAGCATTTCCTCTCCTGGATCTGGCTGAAGAATTATCTGTCCCGTCGGCGTCGCTGGTTCATACTCGCGCTTCGCGAGCGTGATCCGGACGCGCCTTATGTGGCTTTTTTTCCCTTACGGCTGATCACGCATCTGAACGAGAAGACCGGGCAATTCTACGACGAGATCATCATGGCCGGCAATTTTGCCGCCGATTACACCGGCTTCATCGTCAGGCCGGATTATGAGCATCATGCCATTGCCGGCTTTGCCTCGTTTATCAAACATCAGAACTGGACGGACCTGAAGCTCGAATATTTCTGTGGCCCGGCCGGGCGGCGCGAGAAGATGATCGCGGCGCTGCGGGGGCCGGAGGTGATGTTTCGCGACAGCTCGCCGAAAAACAGCGAGAATATCGACAATACGATCTGCCCCATCGTTCCCCTGCCGGCAAGCTTCCACGATTATCTCGAGCAGCGCATGAGCAGCCAGACGCGCCAGAAGCTCCGGCGGTTTCTGCGCAAGGTCGAGGGAGACGATATCTACCGGATCACGATGGCGAGCCCTAAGACCATCGAGCGCGACCTGGACATCCTCTTCAATCTCTGGCGAGCCAAGTGGAGCGCCCGCAAAGGCACGGAGCGGACCGAGCGGCTGATCATCACCACGCGCGAAATGCTGATGGATTGCTTCAACAGCGGCAATCTCGACGTGCCGGTCCTCTGGCATGGCGACCAACCGCTCGGCGCGCTGGCGAATATCGTCGACCGGCAGAAAAAGGCGATCCTCTTCTATATCACCGGCCGCGACGAGACATGGAAGACGCCGTCTCCCGGTCTCATCCTGCATGGCTACTGCATCCGGCGGGCGATCGAGCAAGGCTTCAAGACCTACGACTTCCTGCGCGGAAACGAGCCCTATAAATATATGTTCGGGGTCGAGGAACGACGGATCAGTTGCACCCTGTTCCGCACCCGCAACGGCCAGAATCTGCATGGCGCGCTCAACCCGCGGAGCGTTCGTTTCGTCTACGAACAGGCGCTCGACATGTACCGGAACGGTGCCCGTGGGAAAGCCGAGATCGCCTTCAATCAGGTCCTGCAATCGGTTCCGGGCCATACCGGCGCGGAATTCGGGATCGCCAATCTGCTGTTTGACCGGGGCAAGCTGACGGAGGCCCTGGCTGCCTATAAGGCGCTCGCCGAGCAAGCGCCCGATCCGACGCCGATCCGGATGCGGCTCGGCGACACGCAGCTTGCGCTGCATCAATACGACCAGGCCGCCGAGACGTTCCGCCGGGTCGGCGAGGCCGGGCCGCATCTCATCCAGGCGCATTACAAGCGTGGCATCGCTCTTGCGGCCGGCAAACGACTGGCCGAGGCGGAGGCCGTTTTCGCCGCGATCCAGGACTTCCATTCGGACGATCCGGCCGCACTCGACTATATCACCAAGGCAACTGCCGCCCTCGAACTTATCCAGGCGCGTGCCGAGCCGCACAAGACGGATGTCGTGCCGGAGACCATCGCCCGCTGGAGCCGGGGTGGGCTGCTCGGCGAACGACGCCGGCCACGGCTGCACTGACGAGATCATCGCCGGCGGCGAAATGCGTTCGGGCGGCTCCTGGACGCGCAACCGCCGTGGTCTTTGATTTTGAGCGACGTTCGTTGCTAAAAGGGGTGCAAGCCTATTTTGCAACTCCTCAGTGGAAACTCATGCAGACCAATGCAGATGGCGCCGAAAGGGAACGGCTTCTGGCCATCCTCGATTTCTGGCACAAGATCGAGTTCTTCATTCCCTACGATCTCTCCAGCCGTATCGTCGCAGGTGAAGGACGAAGTGTCTTCTGGCTGCATGCAAGGACGCTCGACGATGACGGCGCCGCGCTCAGCCGCCCAGCGATCCCCGAGGAGAAGCAGATCACGGGTTTTACCCTGTTCCTCGGCGTTTTCGGCAAGTCCGAAATTACCTCTGTCCGCCGGCACTTCGATAGCGTTGCGGCCGATTTCGCCGAGTATGAGGATGCCGAACGCGGCGATCTCGATGGCGATACCTGCTTTGCCAGCTTGCAACTGACGCCTTCGGGGCAGCCGATTTTCGAAACATTTTCCGTATCCACGCTTCCATGGGCGCTGGGACGTGTGCGCAAATCCGGCCTCGCCGCGCTCAGCCACCAGGCATTTGCCGACAGCAAGCGGCAGTTGACGGAATTGCTTCAGAATTTTCGGGCGCAGCGGCAGCTGAGACCTTCATCCTTGGACGACGATGCCGATCAGCCGCTCGATGCCGGCGAAATCCTGACGCTGCATGAACTGCTCTGCGATTGGGCTGGCTTTGCCTCGCGTCAGGAGAAGCCGATCGCCGCCGTTGAAATCCGCTACAAAGACAGGGCGGAAAGGCCTGACGTCCTCTCGCTGCCGCCGCAGCAGGAGAGCCATGCGCCGGATGCCGATAATGAGGAGGATGAGAGCGCAAGTATCGAGGACGAGATCGGCATCCTGAACAGCTTCTTCATCGAGGATATCGAGCGGGCGATGATGCATGTCAAACACGGCGATATTCCCGAGCCGCTCAGGCGATATCTCACCCCGCTTGCCCCGGAGAAGCGGATCGACCTCTATTCGGAGGATGGGCGCCGGGCGATTGTCCGGGCCCTGCATCCGGGAAATCTCAACCGCGGACGCTGGCTCAGCGAACCCCATCACGCGATGAGTCTCATGCAGCAATTCGCCATCAATTCGGCCATCGGCGAGCTTTCGGAAACCGGGCTTTTCTCGGTCAACGGCCCACCAGGGACGGGAAAGACGACCCTGCTTCGCGACATGTTCGCGGACAATCTCGTTCGGCGCGCCCGCGTGCTCTCCTCCTTGAAGACGGCGCGCGACGCCTTTGAGGGATCGCCGCGCCGCGCCATCTTCGCCGACCGCAGCACCGCCTCCATATCGGCGCTGATCCCGGCTCTTACTGGTTTCGAAATGGCCGTCGCCTCCTCCAACAATGCCGCCGTGGAGAATATTTCGCGCGATCTTCCCAAGCGGAGCTCGATCGCCAGGACATCTTCACTCGAATATCTGCAGACGGTCGCGCACAAGATCGCTTGTCAAAAGGACAATGGCGCCACCGTCAAGCTCGCGGACGGCGATCGGCCATGGGGACTGATCGCCTGCGCGCTCGGCAATGCCAGGAACCGCCGGGCCTTCAAGGAACGTTTCGCCTTCATGGAAATCACCGAAAGGCCGAACCCCGGCTGGTCCGGTGCCGCCAAGCCGCAGACCATCTGGGAATGGCGAGACGATTACGAAGGGCCGAGCTTCGCCGAAGCATCGTCGGCCTTTCGTGCCGCCGACGAGCGGGTCCGCGACAAGATAGGTCAATATGCACGCTATGCCGATCTCCATGACGACATCGCCCTGGTTTCGCAGGATGCGTTCTGCAGCGATGCGCTTGAACGGGTCGGGGCAGCCGCCGCCGAACTTCGGCGCGCGCAGGAGCGCTACGATATGGTGGCGGCCGAGATGCTGCGGATCGGGCAAAAATTGTCGGATCTGAAGGAGGAGGAACATCTGCTCGACCGCAGCGCGCCTGCCTGGTGGGAGCGGGTGCTGCCCAATACCCCCGCCCGGCAGCATCGGCAGGATGTCGGCGCCAATGCGCGCCGGCAACTGGACTTGCGCAAGGCGCTGGCGGACTGCGAGCATCATCTTGCGAAAACCTATGAACCTCAGCTGGAACAGGCTTTGCGAGAACATGAGCGGGCTGAACAGGCACTGCGGTCACGGCAGAAAATCTGGGTAAGGAAAAGAGAGGAATTCGACCGTCTGGGCGAAGTTCTCGGTCATCCCGCCATGCCCGGGTCTCTCGCCGATCTGGAGACCGACCGCTTCCAGATCGACGGTCTCTGGCATCAGGACGAGTTCGCAGGCCTGCGATCGGCATTGCTGGAGGCAGCGTTGACGCTGCATGAAGCATGGCTGGCGGAGGTCGGCAGGAAGGGCGGCGGTTTTGGCGGAAACATCGTCGCCATCAGCAAACTGCTGTCCAACAACAGTCCCGTCGACGACCAGCACATTGCATTGATCTGGCAGAGCCTTTTCATGATCGTTCCCATCGTCTCGACGACATTCGCGTCCTTCGCCCGGCAGTTCCGCGGGCTTGAAGCCGGTTCGATCGGCTGGGTCTTCATCGACGAAGCCGGTCAGGCAGTGCCGCAAGCGGCGGTCGGGGCCCTGCTGCGGGGACGTCGCGTCATGGCGATCGGCGATCCCCAGCAGATCGAGCCGGTCTTTGTCCTTCCCAGCGCGCTGATCACCGCCATTTCGGCTCTCTCACCCCACACGGCGGCAGGACAATATTCGCCGAACCGGGCGTCGGTTCAGATGCTCGCCGATGCCGCCAACCGCTACGGAACGACCGTCCCCGGCGAGGAAGCGGACGGGCTCTGGATCGGCTGCCCTCTCAGAGTGCATCGGCGCTGCATCGATCCGATGTTCGGCCTCGCCAACCGGATCGCCTATCAGAACAAGATGGTATTCGGGCTGGACAAACGCCGACCGGCCGGCGACGCGCCGCCATTTTATGGCGACAGCGCCTGGATCGACGTCAGGGGCCGGGTATCGGGCAAGCAGACCGTTGCCGAACAGACCGACTTCATCGTCGATGTCCTCACTGCCACCTATCGTCGCGACGGCGCATTGCCGGATCTGTATGTCATTTCGCCCTTCAAGGAGATCAAAAACAGCCTGAAGCGGTCTCTGACCCATGCAGCATGGGTCGATCGCCACGGAAATACGCGCTCTCCATCGAAACTGTCGCGATGGCTACGGGAACGGATCGGCACGGTGCATACCTTCCAAGGCAAGGAGGAAGACATCGTCTTCATGGTACTCGGCGCCGATGCCGAGAATAGCGGGGCGGCGGCCTGGGCAGCGTCGAAGCCGAACCTCCTGAACGTGGCGCTGACACGCGCCAAGCGCCGCTTTTATATCGTCGGCGACCGTACTCTCTGGCAAACCTTACCGTATTTCAGGGAGACAGCGAATGCCTTGGAGACGATGAAGGCAGCAGAATTCCTGGCTCGAAATGGGCTGGACTGAAGGATCGGGATATTGCCAGCGCGCTGAGTTCTTTCCCGACCACTGTGCACAAACGCAAAAGCCCGCCGAGAGGCGGGTTTTTGCGTATTGGCAGTCGAGAATTTGGTTGCGGGATCAGGCTTTGCTGTTTTTCTGTCCCGCTTCGTCGGCTTTGCCTCCTTGCGGTCCCCTGACGAGGCGTTAACTCCTCGACCCGTTACCAAACAAAAAGCCCGCGCTGAGGCGGGCTATTTGTTTGGTTGCGGGGGCAGGATTTGAACCTGCGGCCTTCAGGTTATGGTGAGCTTTGCGAACGAGGAGCTACCATCGCCAGGGAAAGCGAAGCTTTTCCGCCAGCGATAACTGGTCTGGGTAGCTTGGCATAGGACAAAGGAATTTGGTTGCGGGGGCAGGATTTGAACCTGCGGCCTTCAGGTTATGAGCCTGACGAGCTACCGGGCTGCTCCACCCCGCGCCATGATGAGCTGTCTGGGCATGCCCGGACTTTTTGTTTGCCGGTCCTCGAAGGCTTTGCCTTCTGCGGTTCGGCGGGGGCTGCTCCACCCTGCGGTATATATTAACACAAAAGGCCGCTTTGTGAGCGGCCCTTTGATCGGCTTTGGGCCGTTGGTCTGTGATGAGAAGATTTTATATCATGAAGTTGCGTTTTGCAGACCTGGCAGCGACCTACTCTCCCGCGTCTTAAGACGAAGTACCATGGGCGCAGGGGCGTTTCACGGCCGTGTTCGGAAAGGGAACGGGTGCAGCCACCCCGCCATAACCACCAGGTCGGCAAAGCGCAACTTATGTTTGAGAAGCTGGTGATGTTTTCACATCGTTTATTTGAACACGTCTTCAAGCATCATCGAACTTTGTTCGATGAGCACAGTCAATGAGAACGATCAAGCCGATCGAGCTATTAGTACCGGTAAGCTTCATGCGTTGCCGCACTTCCACACCCGGCCTATCAACGTGGTCGTCTTCCACGGCTCTGATAGGGAATACTCGTTTTCAGGTGGGTTTCCCGCTTAGATGCCTTCAGCGGTTATCCCGTCCATATATAGCTACCCTGCTATGCCCTTGGCAGGACAACAGGTCCACCAGAGATATGTCCATCCCGGTCCTCTCGTACTAGGGACAGATCCTGTCAATATTCCTACACCCACGGCAGATAGGGACCGAACTGTCTCACGACGTTCTGAACCCAGCTCACGTACCGCTTTAATTGGCGAACAGCCAAACCCTTGGGACCTGCTCCAGCCCCAGGATGCGATGAGCCGACATCGAGGTGCCAAACAACCCCGTCGATATGGACTCTTGGGGGTCATCAGCCTGTTATCCCCGGCGTACCTTTTATCCGTTGAGCGATGGCCCTTCCACGCGGGACCACCGGATCACTATGACCGACTTTCGTCTCTGCTCGACTTGTCAGTCTCGCAGTCAGGCGGGCTTATGCCATTGCACTCGACGACCGATTTCCGACCGGTCTGAGCCCACCATCGCGCGCCTCCGTTACTCTTTCGGAGGCGACCGCCCCAGTCAAACTACCCACCATACACTGTCCCGGACCCGGATGACGGGCCGCGGTTAGACATCCATGACGATAAGGGTGGTATTTCAAGGATGGCTCCACGGAAACTGGCGTCCCCGCTTCAAAGCCTACCACCTATCCTACACATGCCGACACGAATGCCAGTGTAAAGCTATAGTAAAGGTGCACGGGGTCTTTCCGTCTGACCGCAGGAACCCCGCATCTTCACGGGGAATTCAATTTCACTGAGTCTATGTTGGAGACAGCGGGGAAGTCGTTACGCCATTCGTGCAGGTCGGAACTTACCCGACAAGGAATTTCGCTACCTTAGGACCGTTATAGTTACGGCCGCCGTTTACTGGGGCTTCGATTCAAAGCTTGCACCTCTCCTCTTAACCTTCCAGCACCGGGCAGGCGTCAGACCCTATACGTCGTCTTGCGACTTCGCAGAGCCCTGTGTTTTTGATAAACAGTCGCTACCCCCTGGTCTGTGCCACCCCACAAGAGTTGCCTCATATGGGGTCACGCTTCTTCCGAAGTTACGCGTGCAATTTGCCGAGTTCCTTCAACATAGTTCTCTCAAGCGCCTTGGTATACTCTACCTGACCACCTGTGTCGGTTTCGGGTACGGTCTATACGGTGGAGCTATTTCCTGGAACCGCTCCGCTGCCCTGATAATCCAATAAACCAGAACAACTTGTGCAATCCGTCACTACCACCAGGCCCACGAATATTAACGTGGTTCCCATCGACTACGCATTTCTGCCTCGCCTTAGGGGCCGGCTAACCCTGCTCAGATTAACTTTAAGCAGGAACCCTTGGTCTTTCGGCGAGAGGGTCTCTCACCCTCTTTATCGTTACTCATGTCAACATTCGCACTTCCGATACCTCCAGGAGCCCTCACGGGTCTCCCTTCATCAGCTTACGGAACGCTCCGCTACCACGTGTATTGCTACACATCCTCAGCTTCGGTGCATGGCTTCAGCCCCGTTACATTTTCGGCGCAAAGACCCTTATTTAGACCAGTGAGCTGTTACGCTTTCTTTAAATGATGGCTGCTTCTAAGCCAACATCCTGGTTGTTTTGGGATCCTCACATCCTTTCCCACTTAGCCATGACTTGGGGACCTTAGCTGGAGGTTAGGGTTGTTGCCCTTTTCACGACGGACGTTAGCACCCGCCGTGTGTCTGCCGAGTAGTACTCCCCGGTATTCGGAGTTTGGTTAGGATCAGTAAGACGGTGAGTCCCCATAGCCCATCCAGTGCTCTACCCCCGGGGGTATTCGCTCGACGCTCTACCTAAATAGATTTCGCGGAGAACCAGCTATTTCCGAGTTTGATTGGCCTTTCACCCCTAGCCACAAGTCATCCCAATCTATTGCAACAGATGCGGGTTCGGTCCTCCAGTTGGTGTTACCCAACCTTCAACCTGCTCATGGCTAGATCACTCGGTTTCGGGTCTAATGCAACAAACTATATCGCCCTATTCAGACTCGCTTTCGCTTCGCCTACACCTACCGGCTTAAGCTTGCTTGTTACACTAAGTCGTTGACCCATTATACAAAAGGTACGCCGTCACCCTTGCGGGCTCCGACTGTTTGTAGGCATCCGGTTTCAGGTTCTATTTCACTCCCCTTGTCGGGGTGCTTTTCACCTTTCCCTCACGGTACTTGTTCGCTATCGGTCATGCACGAGTACTTAGGCTTGGAGAGTGGTCTCCCCATGTTCAGACAGGATTTCTCGTGTCCCGCCCTACTCTAGGACAATCATGATATCTACGCGTACGGGGCTGTCACCCACTACGGCCGCACTTTCCAGAGCGTTCCACTTTAATCA